>DYKL01000048.1 GCA_020722645.1 Acetofilamentum sp.
GTAGAATGTAACGAAATTTTAAACGTTAATAAAAATAAAATCAAAAAATTAGTATTAAAATTAATGAATATATCATTTTTTTACACAGATAATTATTTCACATTAAATCCGCAAGTTTTTTCGTAATAACAATTAAGAATTATTGAATATGGACATTCAGGAAATCCACCAATTTATGACGGTCAAACCTTACATAAAGGTGCATTAATTTGGGAATTGGGAAGTTTATTGATTTTGGTTGCTGTAACAGTTTTGAAACAAAATTAAAAAAATTCCTGACACTGTCAGGAATTTTCTTAAATTTGCGAAATGGAAAATAAAATTATAAATAAAAATTATACACAACTAATTGATAACATTGGCAATACAATAACCAATGCGAGAGAAAATTCATATAAAACCATCAACAAAGAACTGATACAAAGTTATTGGTTGATAGGCAAGTATATTGTTGAATACGAGCAGGCAGGAAATATAAAAGCCGATTATGGTGCGAATTTACTTTTACAAATTTCAAAAGATTTAAAAATACGATACGGGAAAGGTTTAGTAAAAACAACAGAAGAAAACGAAACAAATGATAATCCACCAATTGGAATTTTATTAACAAGAGAAAAAGACGAAGTAATGATTGAATACGCAATGTATAATGTTGATAGCAATTTGTTTGTAAACAAATACCAATTGTATTTACCAAACAGAGATGAATTGAAAAAACGTGTTGAAAATATACTAAATAAATGAAAAACAAGCACACTTACTAAAATACTTGTGGTTTTAAGAAAAAATTAAAAATATAGTTTTTTATAAAAAAATATTAACAATTGTTATTTTATTAAACACTATTTTGTTAAAAGCTCAGTTTAATTGCGATTTCTCTGTAAATTCTCAATTAACCAACTCAGATTTTAATCACATTTTGCCAAAAATTGTGAGTTGCTCAAATGGAAATTCGTTTGTTTCATGGTATGAAGCCGACGGAGATTTTTATAATATGAAAATGCAATTGATTGACAGTCTTGGTAATAAATTATGGACTGAGGATTTATTAGTTGGAAATTTTCACACTGATTCGTGGGTTACCGATTATTCTTTAATTATTGACAATGAAAATAACTGTGTTTTAGCATACAACGATTATAGAAACGACACTACAAACACTCAACAAGACATTTGTCTCTACAAAATATCACAAGATGCAGAATTTTTATGGGGCAATAATGGTATCAGCTTTGTAATAGAAGAAGAATATGATTTTTTTCCGCGATTGTTGCTTACTCCAAGTAACAGTATAATAGTAGCTTGGTCAAATTATAATTATTATTTTACATTGCAAAAAATATCTGCCGAAGGTAATTTACTTTGGGGTGAAAACGGCATCATTTTTCAAGACAGCCCTCCAACTATCAGATATCAAAATCCTTTAATAGTAAATGCGGAAAATGAAAATGTTTTTGTTATATGGACTTATGAAACAGGAAATTACATGTATCCTGAAAAAGATATTTATTTACAAAAATTAGATGAAAATGGTAATACAATCTTAACAGAACCTACAATTATATATGACTTATCAGATATTCCGATTTATGTATGTCCTGTTGCTGTTCCCGACAAAAAATACGGAACTTATATTACTTGGTATTCTTTTTATCAAAATGTTTTAAATACTTATATTTCTCACGTTGATTCTCTCGGAAATTTAACAATGCCTTTGAACGGTGTTGCTATGCAAAATAATTCTGATTTTTCAAGAACATACTCAGGCATTGCTGTTGATAATAATAACAATGCTGTTGTTTTTTGGAAGCAAAGTGATTTGAATCAATCTGAATTTGGTATCTTTGGTCAAAAATTTTCTTCAAATGGTGATTTATTATGGCAAAATAATGGTATAAATTTTTATGAACTTTCCGTAATATCAATTTACGGCATTTTTGCAGAACAAGTTGGCAATGATTTTTTATTGTTTTTTGAAGATAATTCAATAGATAATAATACTCAAATCAAAAGTACCGAAAAATATATCAACTCTTTCGGTGGAGTAGTTTGGGAAAAAATAATAACTGATTATCCTAGTAATAAAGCTGATTTTTGTTACAGTAACAATGTTAATAAACAAGTAATTGCTGTTTGGTATGACGGCAGAACCGATTACGATAATTTATTTACTCAGAACATATTTGCGTATTCTGTAAATTTAGGGAATGATACAACAATTACAATTGATGATTCTCTAATTCTTGATGCCGGTAGTGAATTTCAAAATTATCTGTGGAATGATCTTAGTACAAATCAAACATTCCTGATTGACGACTATAACGTTGGTTCTTATGAAATTAGTGTAATGACACAAGACATTTGCAATTTTGAATATTTCGATACAATTATGGTTGAAGTTACTGAAAATGAAAATATATCTCAATTTGACAAAAACTATGTTTTAATTTACCCTAATCCTGCAAAAGACAAATTATTCATTGATTTTCAAAATAATCACTTTGATGATATAATTATAAAAATTTATAACAATATCGGATTTTCAGTTTTTCAAAAAACATATTCGGACATTCAAAATATTCAAATTGAATTATCTGAATTTGAAAATGGTGTTTACTTTATAGAAATTGAGGATAATAATTTCAAATATTATAAAAAAATTATCAAAAACTAATAAAAACTCTACTTAACCTTTACAATGCACCAATACCCCTGATTTAAGTTTCTTGTAAATAAAGGGTTTTCTTCTTCTAAGCCGGTAATTCGGTCATCATCACCTATTAGAAGCAATGTTTTTTTGCCCAAAACTGTCAAACCTTCTATTTTATGGTCAAATTTCATTGGTTGTCCGGCATCGGTGTAAACTAAATGAGCATTTTTATTTTTGTTAAGTTCATCAATTGAAATGTACCATAAATACGCACCTCTGCTTTTTGTGTCATCGCCAAGCTCGTAACTTGTAACAAAATAAATACGTTTGTCGTAACGGCTATACTCCATACTCGAAATTCCTAATAAAATATTGTTTCCAAGAGTATCTGCCGGAATTTCGTAAATTTTTTCTACTGAATTTCTAAGTTTAATTTTATTATCAACATATTCATAATCAACTGATAAGATAGTTATTGAATATTCAAAATCATTATATTCATTTCCAATTTCACGAACACCAAATAAAATTTTATTGTCGGGAATTACAGTCATCGCTTCAATTTTCAAATAATTTGGTCCGTTTGGATATTTATCTGATTTCAAAACATTTACAAATTGGTTTTTCAAATCAAAAGAATTTTTAGCTGTATCATTGTCAAATTTTACAACTCCTGAATTATCGAAGTTATCTGCTTCTATATATATTAATGTGTTGTTTGTTGGTCCCTTTTTTTTGTTTTCAACAGGATAGGAAAATGCACTTGAAAAAAGTATAAACTTATTGTCAGGAGTTATTGTTGATGATTCGTATTTATCTATCAAATAAAATGCAGGAGTCTGATAATATTTTTTTGTAGAGCATAATATTTTTTTATCATAGTCAAAACTAAATACTGGCGAATTCTTTTCGGGCATTGGTTTATCGTTTGCCAGATAGATTTTTCCGTTTGAATATAAAACTGTCGAAGTTTCGCATGTATATGGAGATCCGTTTTCCTGCATTAATCCTTCCGAAAAACAGTCGAAATAACCCTCTGTTATTGTAACGTTTGTATTATTTCTGAGAGAATTACAAGAAATTGCAAAAATCAAAAATAAAACAGGTATAAACTTTTTCATAATTATATATTTTTATTACTTTTTTATATGTCAATAGTTAGGTATATTTTATAATAATTCATTAATATTCAGCGAATTATGTATGCATGAAAAACAAATTAGCAATTGACTTAAAATCAATAATTGACTAATTGGCTAATTGACTAATTGGCTAATTGAAAAATTAACTAATTATTAATGTGTTACTTCCGGCAATAAATCAAGATATTTATTTATTGCAATAAACTTTTTATCGTCAAGAACATAGCTAATGTTATTGTTATAATATTCAAAAGCATTATAATTTATTTTTTGAATTTTTTCATCAAAAAAACTGACAACTTTATCAATATTTTCAATTCCTTTTCTAAAAGCCTCGTTTAAAGCATCAATAATGTCATTCGGAATATATTTATTAGCTGTCCAAGTAGCAAAAACAAAAGGTAATCCTGTAAATTTTTTCCATTCAGACGACAAATCATAAATAAATTTGTAGTTATTCAAAACATTTAAAGCTCTGTCCCCGATTATAATTCCTGCTGTGTCATCATTAATTTTTTCAATATAATTTTCATCAGCTCTAAGCCAATTAAAATTTTTGTTCCAGTAAAATTTTGCAAGAATTTTTGTAAGCATCACTGATGTTCTCGACTGAAAATCAAGATATATATTTTTAATTTCGGATAATTCAACATCAGAAGCTAAAATTACGCTTTTGACATCGTTTTCAGCAGCAATGCAATAATTTGTTATTATTTTATAAAATTTCATTTCCGGTAGAATTGCAATCGGCACTAAACCTATATCAACCTTATCATTCAGAAGTTTATTAGCACAAATTGAAGGATAATCGGTTGATAAATCAATAATTTTCATCAATTCTGCATCTTGATATAAACCGTACAAAAACGGAAACGTATTCAAATACGAAACAGCAGATATTCTTATTTTCTTCATTTTTATTCCGATAAAAGTCTTTAACCTTCAAAGTTTTACACGATTGTTAATAAAAAGTTAATATAGACTATATGTCAATTGAAAATAGTGTGTAAATTTGCAAAAAAAATAATAAATGAAAAATTTTAAGGTAAAAGAAAATAAGAAATTAGGATATTACGCATTCATTTTCAAACGATTAGGTCAAAAAGATTTAATAAACGAAAGTTTTGTTTTTAGTACATCTTTTAATTCCAACAAACTTTCGCAAGGAAAAATGGGTGAATTTGCAATTTTTACTGCTGATTTACTTAAAGATAATGATAAAGCTGAAAAATATTTTTTACAAGCACTCGAAAGAGACAATGAAAACGCTTATTGGTTAGGGAATTTTGCCATTTTTTTACATTTTTATAAAAAAGATTTCAAAAAAGCCGAAATTTACTACAAAAAAAGCATTAAAATTTATCCCGACGATGCATTTGTAAAATTTAATTATGCCCATTTATTACTTTTTCAAAAATCCGATTATGATTCAGTTGAAAAAATATTACGCGATATACTTTCATTAGAGCCTCAAAACCCCAAATATAAATGCGCTTATGCAGCTTTTTTATTTAAAATTAGAAAAAAATTTTCATTAGCTGAAACACTTTGCAAAGAAGTAGTTGAAAAATACGATAAAAATCCATATTGGATGTCCACTTATGCTCAGCTGAAAATTTTAAAAGGAGAAGCAAAAGAAGCCAGAAAATTAATTCAAAAAGCATTTGACCTAAACCCGCCTGATGAACTTGCCGTTGAATTATGGTTTTATTTATACGCACATTTCGAAGACGCAAGATTAGAAGCTGAACTTAAAATTCAAGAACTTATTAATAAAGGCGTAAAATCTATGGTTTGGGGACTTCAGCAAAATGTTGTAGTTGCAATTTTTGCAGGTCACCCTTTCCCACAAAAACTTGAAGAATACGCAAAAGTTATTATGGGTAGCTGATGCAAAACACTTTTTAATTTATTTGTATCCAAAAGGAACCACCATGTTTTTCTACATTGCTTGTATTTGGATGTTCCCATATTGACGAAATTATATCAGAAAGTTCTTTGTCTTCACTTATAAAATTAGCAGGAAAAATTGGTTTAAATTTTTCAGGATTAGCAATAATATACGAAGCTAATAAATATTGTTCAGAATAAAATCTATCGCACATAAACTGTGGATAGTCATAAGGCAAATAAATATCGTGAAAATGAACAATTACTCCCTTTTTTAGATATGGTAACAACTCCAAAAAACATATAGTAACGTCTGAATTTGGAAAACAACGATGAGAATTATCAATAAATAATATATCGTTTTCATTTAAGCCATTAACTATAAATTGATAATTATCAATATTCTCAAGTGGTTCTCTTATGACTTCATCAGCCAAATGATCAATACTTGCTCTTGGGAAAGGGTCAATAGAAATAATAGATGTATTCAATTTATTTTCTACAATGCTTTTTCTTACCACTTTAGTTGAATTACCTGACCCAATTTCGATATACTTATTTGGTTTAAAATGAGCCAAAATAGTGTACAAAGAAATAATATCTAAACCCGGTAAAAAAGCGTTATTCCAAGTAGGTTCATTTTCATTTTTTTCAAACTCAGATGATTTTATTTCTTGAAAAATATTCTTAAAGGTCATAATTTCTTTAAGAAACTCGGCATAAACAATTCTATGATTATTTATGAGTTCATAAAGTAGAGCGTGGGGCATAAGCCCATACCCATATCTTGGTTTCATTTGAACTTTATATTCTAAAATCAATTTCTGATATTTTGGTATCAATAGCTTTATAAATGATTTAAAGGTATTTGTCATGGTTTAATTTTTTAAATATATAATTTTTTCAGTTGAGATAAATTTATCATTTATTACTTTTATAAAGTACATGCCTTCAGATAAATTTTCCAGATTTAGTTCAATAATTTTATCAGCAGAATTATTATCAATACAAGTTGTACTAACTACTTCTCCTTTGATATTAATAACACTTATTAAAGTACTTGAATTAATGCAAGATTTGCACGAAATAAAAACTTTACCGGTGGTAGGATTCGGGTATATATTTAATTCTGGATTTATAAGTTTAGCTTCATAATTTATGGTGTCATAAGTACTTATTGATTTGAAAATATTCGTTTTTTTTATTATAGAGCAGAAATTATCATTATTAAAAGAATACATATTTACAGTATAGTTTAACCCAAAATTACTATTAATTGCAATAAGTTGTTCAGGTGAATATTTATATGTTTTTGTAAAAGTATATTTATTTTGAAATGATAATACTGACCAATCTGAAAAAATCCCCGAACTACCAGTACTCCAATCCCAAACGAAATTTCCAGATTCAAAATCAAATTTTGTAGCCCATGTAGAAAACCCTAATAATTCATCTTTGCCATCATTGTCAAAATTTCCAACAATCAAGTTATTTCTATATGGTCGCATACCTACTATATCATTACCGTTGTCGCTCCATATCCACTGCCAATTTCCATTTTCAAAACCGAACAATGTCATGTAAGCATTCGGTAAATCATTCCCTAAAATTTCGTCTCGTCCGTCTCCGTCAAAATCCCCTACAATATATTGATCCCTATATGGTCTCATATAGCTCATAGGATAAGAGGAATTGTTAGTATATCCATTATCAGACTGTTGCCAAGCCCATTGATTGGCAGTAGTAAATTTAAACCATGTTGTCCAGCCGTTGGGCAAGTCAGAACCTAATAAATCATCCCGTCCATCTCCATCAAAATCTCCTGTTACAATATAATCTGTATATGGTTGAAGGTAACTCATCGGATATTTTCGATTATTAACATATCCATAATTTGATTGCCACCAATGCCATTCTTCATCTGTTCCGAATGTAAAGGTTGTAATCCAATTACCATTTATATCTATTCCTAATAAATCATCCCTGCCATCACCATTGAAATCACCTACTATTAAATTTTTTCTATAGTCATATATGCCATTCCCCAGTGTAGAATTTCCATAGTTACTCCAACCCCACTCCCAATCTGCTACTGTATTATCAAAGTAGAGCATTGTCATCCAATCATTGTTTCCACCTGTATAACTTACACATAAAATTTCATCTTTACCGTCTCCATTAAAATCACCAAAGTAAAATTTATCATAATCATGAATTGTCCAACCGTCTATTTTGTTACTTTCGTTATTAGACCATTTTTTTGTCCATTTGTTATAGTTTATAGGTATAATTTTATATTGTGCATAAGATAACGGAGAGTTAACTTTTACAGTAGAATACCCTGGTAATGAAACCCATAATACATTAATATTGTAGCCTGGTGTATTTGAACGTAATGTAAAATAACCATTTACATTTGAAAATGTAGTATAATAAGGATAACAAAAGTCACTCGGTGGTGGTAAACTATTAGGTATTTCTTTCCATCCCACAATAACTGCATTTTCAACTGGCAGACCATTATTATCAATAACCCTACCTGTTAACTCAACAGTACCCAAATTGTAAATATTATAATAGTTTAATGGTTTCGTGCAATTACTTGAATTTGCACTCATCGTCCAAAATTGATTAAAAACGTTGGCAACTTGTTTATTTGTTTCATCATCAAATCCATCATCACCATAAAAATTTACAAGACCTAAATAAATTTCCCAAGGACTTACCCAATTTACATCTTGATATTGCCACCAAGAATATCCTAGACAATTACAATCAAGTGATTTTTGCATTGTATAGGTTGCAAAATCTGCTTGTTCATATTCAGAACCGGTCATAGCTTGGGGATCGTCAATAATAATATTTGTTCCACTATATCCAATTTCACCAATAATCCAAGGCATTTGAATTGTTTTTGAAGCCCAATAGATATACGAACTAATCCTGTCCTTTGAATTTTGAAGATCCTCGGTCCAAGCATAAAAATGAAAGCTTACAAAATCAATTGGCATCACAAGAGGATCCCAAGCTATTGAGGTTTGAGGATGTGTAAGTCCTATTGTTATTAAGTGATTTTTATCAAATTCTTTAATAACGTAACACCATTCTGATACCCAATTTGATATTTTAAATTTGTCATTAATGCCTTCATGTTTAAATGTATTAAAAGGTTCATTATACAAGTCATAAGCTAAAATTGTTGTATTATTATAAAAATGTGTTGATATTGTCTCTAAATATGATTTAAAACTTTCATGAACTTCCCAAGCTTTTTCAGGACCAACAACCAAAATAGCTTTAAGATTATGTGCATTAACTGAATCTAAAAATTGGTCAACTATAGAAAAATATGATGTATAAGAACCTGTTGGTATTTCAAGAATACCATTGTTGTTAACAGGAGAAATAAATACTCGTATAGTATTAAATCCTAAAGATTTTATTTTTGCCATATCTTTTCCTATTTTGGTTATGCTTACTCCTTTATCATCGGTCGTGCTAAAAAAAAAATCTATCAGGACCACCAGTACTTGGATACCCGTTTATTTCACAAGCATGTACATCACTATAGTTCCATTCGGGGGATAAATAATATGTATTACAGTTATAGTCTTTAGTGAATCGAATGAGGTAATTACAAACTAATGGATAAAATGAGCTACCATCTACTTCAAAATTGTTACAATTCACTTTGACAAATGAACTTTGAGCTATTATGTTAAAAGATAGAATAATAAAGAGAAATGATATATATATTTTCATTAAAAATAATTTTATTTTTTTTACATTTGCAAAGATATATTATTTTAAATTAGTAAAAAATATTTTTTTCCAACTTTACAAATGAATTGAATTATAATAAGTATTATAAATTTCAAGTTAAAATTAAATCAAATTTATTTTTATGTTTTTTATATGTAAAAAAAATTTTAACTTTGCATAAAGAAAAATATTTATATTTGAAAAAAATTATTTATCACTATAATAATTTTATAAAACATTAAATAATAAAAAAACATATAATATGATGAAAAATTTCTTAGCAATTATTTTATTATTGATTCCTTTTTGTGTTTTTTCACAAGAAGACACAACCTTAGTTATTGCACAAGGTCAAGAGGCAGAATTACTGTATAATCAAGGTTTACAAAGTTTTTCACAAAACAATTACGAAGAAGCAATTGAACACTTTAGTGAAGCAGTAAAACTAAACCCAAAATTTGAAAAAGCGTATTTTAACCGAGGTAGCGTTCGTTTGGAAGTTAAAGACTACAAAGGAGCTATTACTGATTTCAGCACTACAATTGAGCTTAAACCTAATATGCCAAATGCATTTTTCAGTCGCGGTTATGCAAAACTAAATCTAGGTCAGTACGAAGAATCTATTTTGGATTTTAACGCAGCTATTCAGTTAGCATATCCCGAAGCTAATGTTTATTATTACAAAGGTGTTGCTTTATTCCAACTAAAAAATTACGAAGAAGCCGAAGCATCTTTCACCGAAGCAATCAACAAAAAAAATGACTATGTTTACGCATACAACGACAGAGCTTCAACAAGAAGAATGCTTAGAAAATACAACGATGCACTTGCCGACTATGACAAAGCCATTGAACTTGACAAAAATGTCAACGCTTTTATTTACAACAATCGCGGTACTCTAAAAAGAGACTATCTTGATGACCTAAACGGTGCTGTAAGTGACTACTCAAAAGCAATAAGCATAGATCCCGAATACTACATTGCATATAATAATCGCGGACGTGCCAAATTTTTACTCGAAGATTACCAAGGAGCAGTTCAGGATTTTGAAAAAGCAGTTGAAATTAATATGAACTACGCTTTTGCATACAATAACTTGGGTACAGCAAAATTTCAACTCGAAGACTATGCCGGAGCTATTAAAGCTTATGACGAAGCCATTAAAATTGACCCGAAATACGGTAACGCTTTTGCTAACAGAGGCAGTGCAAAAGAATTGTTGCGTGATTTCGATGGTGCCTGCAAAGACTGGAAAGAAGCGCTAAGCTTAGGAGTCAGAGAAGTTGAAAATTATCTTCAAGGCTGTAAATAATGTTGTTTACAAAGGCATAAAACTTTACACAATCATAAAGTAAAATCTTTGTATGTAACTTCTTCAAAATTTACTTTTACGAAATATTTTTTATAAAAATTACATAAAAAATTCCAAGCTCTGTTCGGAGTTTGGATTTTTTTTCGATGGTTTATGAAATACGAAAAATTTGTATTAAAAAACGGATTAAGGGTTATTTTTCATCAGGATAAAAAAACGCCGATAGCTGCTATAAATTTAATTTACGATGTTGGTTCAAAAGATGAATCACCTACAAAAACAGGATATGCACATTTATTGGAACATCTGATGTTTGAAGGTTCTGTCAATATTCCCGATTTTGACTTACCTTTACAAAAAGTAGGCGGAACCAATAATGCCTTTACAAACAGCGATTATACAAATTATTACATTACTCTGCCAAAAGAAAACATTGAGACTGCTCTGTGGTTAGAATCGGACAGAATGATAAGTCTTGCATTTGACCCTGAAAGATTTGAAACTCAGAAAAACGTTGTAATCGAAGAATTTAAACAAACTGCCTTAAATGAACCTTATGGCGATGATATGATGATTTTAAGCAATTTAGCTTATAAAAAACATAATTACAGATGGATAACCCTCGGAAAAGATATTTCCCACATTGAAAATGCCAAAATCGATGACCTGAAAAAATTCTATTATGAACATTATGCTCCCAACAACGCTATATTATCCATTGCAGGAAACTTTGATTTGGATTACATAAAAGAAATTACAGAAAAATGGTTCGGCGAAATTCCTTCAAGAAAAATAAAAAAAAGAAAAAATATAATCGAACCGCCACAAACAAAATTACGAAGAAAAACCGTTGTTAATGATGTCCCTTTTGATGTATTGTATATGACCTTTCATTATGGTGGCAGAATCAGTGATGATTACTACATTTTTGACGTTATTACAGACATTTTTGATGACGGAAATTCCTCCCGATTTTTTCAAAGGCTTATAAAAGAAAAAAATATTTTTGATGAACTTGAAGCATACATAACAGGGACTATTGAACCCGGATTGATTATTATCAGCGGAAGACCTGCCAAAGGTATTTCTCTCGAAAAAGCAGAAGAATTTCTTTGGAAAGAGCTTGATGATTTAAAAAATAATTTTGTTTCATCTCGCGAAATTCAAAAATCAATAAATTCATTAGAATTTTCTTTGGCAATTCAGGAAACAAAAGTTACAAGTAAATCAAGTGCTTTGGCTTTTTATGAGCTTGCCGGAGATATTGAACTTGTAAATCAGGAAAAAAATCGTTATCAAAAAATCACAAAAGAAATTATAAAAGAAGCCTCTGCAAAAGTTTTTGTTCCAGAAAACTGCAATATTTTGTATTATTTGTCAAACAACAAAAAACATAAAAAATGAAAAACTATAAAAAACCTGACAAAACAAATAATAAATCAAAAAACAAAAAGCCTGTTAAAAAAGAAAAAGTAGAATTAATAAGGCTTAACAAATTTATTGCTAATTCAGGCATCTGTTCCAGACGACAAGCTGATGAACATATAAAAAACGGTCAGATTACAGTAAATAATGAACTTGTAACTGATTTAGGAACAAAAATCTCATCAAAAGATGTAGTTAAATATAAAGGCAAAGTTATTAAAGGTCAAAAAAATGTTTATATTGTCCTCAACAAACCCAAAGATTACATTTCGACATTAGAAGATCCTCAAGGCAGAAAAACTGTTATTGAATTTTTTAAAGATAAAGTAAAAGAAAGAATTTATCCGGTCGGAAGACTTGATAGAAATACAACCGGAGTGCTTATATTTACTAATGACGGCAACTTAACCAGAAAACTTACACACCCCGAAAATCAAATCCCAAAAATATACAATGTTACTTTAAATAAAATCGTACCAAAAAGCGATATATTAAGAATAGCCGATGGCATTGAACTAGATGACGGTTTTATATCTGCTGATTCTGTTTACTATTATAGTGAAAAAGACCATAAAAAAATTATTGTTGAAATTCACTCGGGTAGAAACAGAATTGTTCGCAGAATTTTTGAACATCTGGGTTACGAAGTAAAAAATTTAGACAGAGTTAATTTTGCAGGTGTAACAAAAAAAGATTTATTAAGAGGTCAATGGAGATATTTAGAAAATAAAGAAATTGGTTTTTTGATTATGCTTGCCGGAAAACTTAAAAATAAATAGTTATTATGAAACAAACAAAATTATATTTTTTTATAACATTAACTGCAATTATATTTTTGTTTAATTCTTGTATAATTAACAAAAAAAACCTTACCAAAGAACCCGTACCCCTTTCTGAATTATTATCCAAATTAGATGGCGTTCAATTTGAAAAAGCTGTTATTCCTAATGGATACAAAGAAGCCTATAAATTGAAAATCACCCAGCCTATTGACCACAATAATCCTAATGCCGGAACTTTTACACAACTTGTTTGGTTGTCTTTCAAAGGCTACGACAGACCGGTTGTAATAATTACCGATGGATATGACAATCCTCTTAACAGCGTTCAGGAAATATCTAATATTTTAAATTGTAATCAACTGCTTGTTGAACACAGATTTTTTGGGGAATCCGTACCCGACTCAATAGACTGGACAAAATTAAATTTGTTTCAGGCTGCCAACGATTTACATCACATCAGAGAACTTTTTAGCAACATCTTTCCTTTACCTTGGATAAGTTCAGGAATAAGCAAAGGCGGACAAACAACAATTGCCTATAAATACTACTTTCCTGATGATGTTTCAGCGGCAGTTCCCTACGTTGCTCCACATACTTTTGCTCGTGAAGATGAAAGAGTCCTTGATTTTATAGCAAATAAAGTTAGTTCGGACAAAAACAGAGAAAAAGTCATAAAATTTCAGCATGATGTTTTGGCAAATAAAGACACAATTATGCCATTATTTATAAATTTTGCAAAAAAACAAAATATGACTTTTGAGGCTGTCGGTGGCTATGAATCAGGTTTTGAGCACGGATTGCTTGAATTTTCTTTTGCTTTTTGGCAATGGGGATACTCTTGTTCTGATATTCCGAATAATGTACTGAATTTAGATTCAACAATGAGAATTTTGAAAGATATTAACCCATTTGACTTTTTCAGCGACCAAAACGCAAGAGAATTAAGACCATATTTTTATCAGGCTCTCACAGAAATGGGGATTTATACATACACTACCGAACCTTTTGAAGAATATTTGGAATACGCCAAAAACCCGACTTTCGATTTTACAATGGAAAATAAAATTCAAACAGAATACTCAAATGAACTTAATTTAAAAATCGACGAATGGCTCAAAACAGAAGGTAATAATTTCATTTACATCTACGGAGGTCTCGATCCGTGGGGCTCTTGTGCTGTGGATATTGATACAATAAATACAAATGCCCTTAAATTTGTTCACCCAAACGGTGCTCACGATGTCAGGATTTATTCTTTTGATAAAAAAGTAAAATATCAGATAATTGACAGCTTAGAAAAATGGTCAAATTTTGATTTTTAACGATTAAAAAATAATTTATTGTCCTTTTCCGCAATATTAAGATAGGATAATTATATTTTAAAAAAATAATATATTTCTTAATTTTAATACTAATTTTCTGTTTTAAATTTATTAACGTTTAAAATTTCGTTACATTCTACATTTAATTAATACCTTAAATCCGCAAGTCTTTTCGTAAGTGGTTGCAGGTGAAAACACCTGCAACATGTAGTTTGCACCAGTCAGGTGCCTGTACTGTAAGTATCTCACCTGGCTGAATTGCAGATATATAAGTATAGACTTACGGATTTAAGCGGAACTTACTTTTAAAAAGCGTGGATTTACAGGGCTTTGCTGCTGATT
>DYKL01000483.1 GCA_020722645.1 Acetofilamentum sp.
TGGTGTGAGAGGTCTGAGAGTGAGCAATCTTGCTCATTCTCTTCCTACTCGATTAGGCACTTTTCTTATTATTTATCAACGTATTACTTTATTCTGCAAATGGTCTAAATTTACATTTGCCCTGCGTAGTTTATCAACTCCCTGATAATTCTACAATTTATCGTTTTTATGGTGGTTTTTTTTGCTTTTTCATATTTACAACTATTTATAGTTTATCAATTTGGTCTTTTGTTAGACCTGTTGTTTCTATAATTATATCTGTTGAAATATTTTTTGATTTTAAAGATTTTGCAATTTCAATATTTCTATTATCAACCGCTTCATTTACTGCTTCTTCAATTTTTCGCTGTTCTTGTTTTGCCAATGATTCTTCATCTAAATATCTGCGTTGCTGACTTTCAAAATGCTCTTGTTCTTTTTCATTGAAATACATTACTTCAAGTTCTTCCATTGCTTTTTTTATTTCTTCGGTTGCTAATTCTTTCGGCAAATTGTCTTTTGAATATTCGTGTGCTTTGTTTAAAAATGTTATCCAACGTTCAAGTGTTGAATGTATCTCAGGCAATTCTTTTTGGAATTTTTTTAATTCTACGAAAATCAATTCTAAACCGTCTGTTTGTTCGTAAATTTTTCCTGTATCCAAATCTGTCAATCCTATTCTACGATGATATCGTTCTTGTCCTTCGTCATCTACAAAGTAATTGAAGTTTATCAAACTTATTACTATTGTTTTACGCAAATCATCATAAGTTTGTTTGCTTTTATACATTTTAGCCCAATAAAAAAGTAATCTAAATCCGAAAAAATCAAACGGTGCTACTTGTATTTCAATATCATACCATTTACCGTTTTCATCTGTCGCTTTTATGTCGAGATATGAAATTTTTCCGCTTAAATAATCTGACGGATTGTATGTATTTTTAAGTTCTAATGACGTTACTTGCTCATTTTCAGGTAATATCGAATTAACCAATGATTTCAAAAGATTGATATTTTGTTCTGTTCCGAACAATTTTTTAAAAACTAAATCTATTTTTGGATTTATATTGCTCATAATTTAAAATTTCTTCGTTTATGCAAAAATAATCATTTTTCGTTTTAATTTATCAATCTGACGAAAATTTATTATTTCATTTATTGCCATAATCTTGGTTATAGTGCTTAACGTTTGTATTTACTCAACTCCTTATTGAGTAAAGCTACTCTGTAATCTCAATTTGGAATTAAGTATTATGTTGATTTAATGTTGTCTATTGATTTGTTTTGTTCAATAAAAAATGCAAAACCTCAACTGCTTTAGTTGAGCTTTTGCAAAAATAACTAAATTTTTTCTTTTTTTTTCACTCCAAAATTATTACAAATTTTCTTTAAATCAAATTTTTCTTACATTTTTCTCATATTTTCTTAAAACATCTCAAAAAATGACTTTTTGAAACAAATGCCATAAAATATTATTACTTTTCATAATAATACAAGCATAAAAACATTACACAATTGTGTTTTTGTAGTAAAATTTGTCATTTTACACCTTTAAAAATCAGCCGATTGCGAATTTGGGGCATTTCTGTGCATTCTAAGGGCATTTTTCGAAAAGGGGTGTTTTAGGTCGGAAAATTAATTTTCGTGCGTTAAAACGCATTTATGAGCGTTTTTTCTGAAAAAATGGTGTTTTTTTATCTATATTTTGATAATTTACAGTAAATTTATTGTCATTTTTGCCTAAAAATCTATAAAACACGTTAGCTTGGGCTTGTTTCAAAAGGTCAAAATTGTGTAAATTTTACCGCATTTTGTCGATACTTTCACCGACAAAAAGGCACATTAGTTTCTTAACTCACATACAGTGTTAGTCAATGTATTCGTAATTTTTTGATATTTTCTAATCTTGTTAAACGACATTGAAATTTTGTTATAAAATATGACTATAAACTTTAAATACAATAAAAATCAGCAACTAACTATTTAACCCACATTATTCATAAATAATGTGGAGTTGAAACGCTTGCCCTGTATGGTCTAAAAGTTGAAAGTTAAAAGGTTAAGCTGATTTTAATTCAGATCCCTTCGGGACAGGTTTTAGCCCAAATTTGGGCTAAATTAAAAAAAAAGGCTCTTTTATGAAAAATTGTTGGTAAAATTTGACATTTTTGG
>DYKL01000484.1 GCA_020722645.1 Acetofilamentum sp.
AATCAATAATTTGCTTCCTTCGTTATCACTCAGGATGACGCTAATTAAAAAATTAACGAATTATTAAATATTTTTCAAAAACAAATGTCTTCCCCTATTCTATCCAAGTCATACTAATCGTAAAGAGCAATAATTTTTTTCACCAAAGGATGCCTGACTACGTCTTTTTCGTTGAATTCAACAAAAGATATTCCATCAACATTTTTCAGTTTATTTTTTGCGTGAATCAACCCTGATTTTTTGTCGCCTTCAAGATCTATCTGCGTAATATCACCGGTAACGATAAACTTGGAATTTTCACCCATACGTGTCAAAAACATTTTTAATTGATTGATTGTTGAGTTCTGAGCCTCATCAAGGATAACGATAGAATTGCTTAAAGTCCTGCCTCGCATATAAGCAAGCGGAGCAATCTGAACAATTCTGTCCTGCATAAGCATTCCAAGTTTTTTGGGAGGCAAAATATCATCAAGAGCATCATAAAGAGCTTGTAGATAAGGGTCAAGTTTTTCTTTAAAATCGCCGGGTAAAAAACCTAGTTTTTCACCTGCTTCAACAGCGGGACGGCTTAAAATTATACGTTGAACAATTTTATCTTTCAATGCTTTAACAGCAAGAGCAATTGCAATATATGTTTTTCCGGTTCCGGCAGGACCAACGGCAAAAATCAAATCATTTTTGGCAAACTCTTTTACCATAACTTTTTGGTTCGGAGTTTTTGCACTTATGGGCTTGCCGCTTTTACCGTAAATTAAAACTTCTTTATCCTGAAAAACAATTTCATCAATATTTTCCTTTTCAGAATTCATTATTTCAGTTATGTCATTTATAGTGAGTCGGTTATATCGTTCAAAAAAATTGAGTAAAAGGCTCATTTTTTTGTTAAAATATTCAAGTTCATTTTCATCGCCATAAGTTTTTATCATATTACCTCTTGCAACAATTTTAATTTTCGGGAAAAAATTTCTTAAAAATTCAAGATTTACATCATTAACACCAAACACTTCACCTATGCCATTTTGCTCAATAATAATTTCTTTTTCTGTCATTTATTTATTACAAATTTTAAATTATTTTTAACTTTTTTTTATAATTTATTTCGCAAATTTAGTAAAACTTTTATTTTTGTAACAAATTCAATGTCTCATATTTTTTACAAAATGAATATAATTACCCTGACAAACGATTGGAAGAACGAATCATTGTATTTTTCGATGATTACGGGTAAATTATATTCAATAGCTGATAATGTCAGGATTGTTAATTTATATTCTGATGTAGAAAGCTTTGACTATGTTTCAGCGGCTTTTATCTTGAAAAATTCATATAAAAACTACCCAAAAGGAACAATACATCTTAATTTTGTCCCAAATCTCAATGTTAAAGATGCCGATTTTCTGATTGCTTTTTATGATGAAAATTATTTTATTAGCCTCGATAATGGTTTCCTGTCGCTGGTTTTTGAAACTAAACCCGAAAAATTGTATCGTTTTGAGCGTCCCTGCGAAAGTTTCGACGAACTTGAATTTTATCCTTTGCTTGTTAAAATGATTTTGAAAGACAAACTCAACGAAATTCCTAAATCGGAAAAGGAAATGTTCAGAAACACACTTTCAGAACCGGCAATAATGAATAATAGAATCATAGGACATATTCTATATATTGATATTTACGGAAATCTTATAACAAATTTCACAAAGGATTTTATACAAAAACATTGTTCAGGCAAAAAATTCAGCATTTTACTTCAGTCCGAAAAAAACAGAATAGAAAAAATTTCGGACAATTATGACGAAATTGACAGCGGAGAATTACTATGCCTCTATAACAGTATGAATTATCTGGAATTAGCAATGAAAGAATCAAATCTTGCCAAATTACTTTCAATCACTAAAAAAGACAATGTTATTATTGCATTTGAAGGACAAAAAGAAAAACCAAAAGATAAGTTGTTCAATTAGCCAATCTGATAATTTGATAATATGCCAATTCAATTTTGTTTAGCTTCACTTTTTCGTTTTTGAAATTTATACCCAACCGCCGTCTTATTTTTTATGTAGCGAGTGTCTGTTAATAAACCGCCAAGTTAATAACGGAACTTACTTACAACTTTTCAGGTTTTACAGGCGATAGCTAAGAAAAAA
>DYKL01000049.1:0-9581 GCA_020722645.1 Acetofilamentum sp.
TCACCTGACTGAATTTCAGATATATAAGTATAGACTTACGGATTTAAGGAATTATTGAAAATTTTTATCAGACTGACAACTTTACAAACTTTAAGAACTTTAAAACTATACAAACTCACTCGACTATCGAGATAACAACTCCATCTTTCAACTGTGTCAAAATTTCATCACCTTTTGTAAGTTCTATGTCAGATTTTACGGATTTTCCGTTTTTTCTTGTTATACTGAAACCTAAATCTAATATATGTTGCGGATTATGAGCATCAATTTTTGAAGCCATTATTTTTAATTCATTTTCTTTCTTTATAAATAAAGCTTTTACGTCATTTTTTAATACATTATTTTTGTTGTCAATTTCTTGAGACTTTAAAAACATCATTTTTTCTGCTTTATTTTTTAGTTCAGTTTTTTTAGTTTTGATAGTTTCTATATTGCTTAAGATGAAATTTTTTGCAGAATATTTTAAATTTTGATTTTTTTGAAAAAGCTTAGTTTTACTTTCGTAAACATAAGAAATAGTTTCATTTTTCAGTCGATTAAAAAGTTTTTCTATCACAAATTTTTCTTCGTCAATTTTATTTTGAACATAAGCGGTTATTTGTTCAAATTTAGAAGTTATTTCAGTATCAAAATCGTAGATTTTATTAACCAAAAAATCAGCAACTGCAGTAGGTGTTTTCAGGCTTTTATGAGCCACTAAATCGGCAATTGACAAATCTCTTTGATGTCCAATTCCCGTCAAAACGGGCAATGGAAATTGGGCAATATTCTGAGCAATATTGTATGAATCAAAAGCACTTAAATCTAGTTTAGAACCACCACCACGAATTATTACTACCACCTCAAAATTTTCTATTTCTTTGAAAATATTATCAAGTGCCCTGATTATGCTTTCTTCGGTTTTATCACCCTGCATAACAGCTTCAAAAAGTTTATGTTCAAATTTGTAACCGTAGTCATTATTAGTGATATGATTTAAAAAATCGTCTAATCCGGCAGCAGTAGCAGAAGAAACAATTGCTATTTTTTGCGGTACAAGCGGAAACTCTAAATTTTTGTTCATATCAAAAATCCCGTCTTCTTTTAACCTGTCAATTATTTCCTGTCTTCTTTTTTCAATATCTCCCACAGTATATGTAGGGTCAATGTCGTGAATAACCAATCCCATACCGTAAACCTGATGAAAATTTACTTCGACAGTAGCCAAAATTTTTATACCTTCTTTTAAAACAGAACCTGTAACCATTTCAAAATTATCCTGAATAATTCTGTTTTTAAAAGCCCAAATCATTGCTCTCATATTTGCAATAACTTTATCTGTATCTTTCTGTTTTTCAACTAATTGCAAATAAGAATGTCCGCTGTAATTAGTGTTAATCTGACTAATTTCGGCAACTACAAGATAATAATTTGAAAACGATTCGTCAATTGTTTCCTTAATCATCTCGGTTAATTCTGATAAACTTAAAGGATCCATTGTTATGTGTTGATATTTAGATGTTTAGAAAAAAAATTAGAATAAAATTTT
This sequence comes from Acetofilamentum sp., assembly GCA_020722645.1. Classification (GTDB taxonomy): domain Bacteria; phylum Bacteroidota; class Bacteroidia; order Bacteroidales; family JAFGUD01; genus JAFGUD01. The sequence continues at coordinate 1,529 of DYKL01000049.1, forward strand.
TTAAATTTTTTTTACAAAAATAACTTTCTTTCTTAAAAATTTCTAATACATAATTGAAAATTTACGATGTTTTTTAATATTTGCAAATAAAATAGAAAAAAGTTGATAGTTCATAGTGCATAGTATTAAGTTCATTTTGAAAGTTCTTTTTTTTGCTAATGACAATGCACTATCACAACAATGCACTTTACAAACTGTACAGACGTTTCATGCAACGTCTATACTAACTTTATGAACTAAAGTTATGAATACAACAGAATTACTAAAAAAAGTCCGCAAAATTGAAATAAAGACACGTGGATTATCAAAAAATATTTTTGCCGGACAATATCACAGCTCGTTTAAAGGCAGAGGTATGACTTTTAGCGAAGTTCGTGAGTATCAGTACGGTGATGATATCAGGGCAATAGATTGGAATGTTACAGCTCGTTTCGGACATCCATATATAAAGGTGTTTGAAGAAGAACGTGAACTGACTCTGATGTTATTAGTCGATGTAAGCAAGTCCGGTATGTTTGGTTCAGAAGCAATAAAACGTGAATTTATTGCTGAAATAGCGGCTGTTTTATCTTTTTCGGCAATGCAAAATAATGATAAAATAGGTGTTATCTTTTTTTCTGACAAAATCGAAAAATATATTCCTCCGAAAAAAGGACGAAAACATATTTTGGTGATAATCAGAGAATTACTCGCTTTTGAGCCTCAAAATAATAAGACTGATATTGGACAGGCTTTGATTTTTTTGAACAATACTATTAAAAAAAGAGCTACTGTTTTTTTGATTTCCGATTTTCTTTCGCCTGATTATTCTAAACCTATGAGAATTACAGGTTACAAGCACGATTTGATTGGAATGTTCATTTACGACAGACTCGAAGAAGAATTGCCAAAAGTTGGAATTATCAATGCTTATGACCCTGAAAATAACAGAACTTTATGGATTAATACAAATAACTCAAAATACAGACAAAAACACAAAGAATATTGGCATAATCATCTAAATAATACTAAACAGCTTTTAAGTAGAGCAAATGTAGATTTTATTAAAATAAGAACTGACGAAGACTATGTTAAACCGCTTGTTTATTTCTTTAAATCCAGATGATAAATGAGTTAAAAGTTCTTAGTTGATAGTGCATAGTTTCATTGCTTCATTGTTGATAATTTTGATAATTTTGATAACACAATAAAAGACGTCAGCCAACAATTTAACAATGAAACAATGAAATAATATAGATAAAGGCGTCAGTCAACAATTTAACAATGAAACAATGAAGCAATACTAATCGAATATATTGAAAATTATGAAGAAAATATTAGGCACAATTATCATTTCTTTCTTATTCGTAAATTTAAATGCACAAATTGTTACAATCAGGGCATATTTGGATACAAACATTATTGAATTTGCAAATCAAACCGTTTTAAAAATAGATGTAAAAATCCCTGAAAAATCAACGGTTATTTTTCCGCTATTCCAAGACACTATCAGCGATGGAGTTGAAATTGTAAAAGAAATAGGTATTGACACTATCAGCAATAACCCGTTTGAGCTTGAAATGTCTTATCAAATAACATCGTTCAAAGATTCTGTAAGGAATATTGTTCCTTTGCCGGTTATCATAAATAACGACACATTTTACTCAAATCCGCTTCAAATACTTGTAATGCCTTTACAAGTAGATTCTGCATTTATTGCAAAAATTGACACTAATCAAACTATTCCGATATTTGACATTAAACCGCCTTATGATGCACCTTTTACTTTCAAAGAATTTTGGTTGCGTTTCGGCAGGTGGATTTTAATTGGGATACTGTTATTAGGAATAGCGATTCTGATTGTTTGGTTAATTTCGAGATATATGAAAAATAAACCTATTAAATTGCTCGAAAAGCCTGCTATTCCGGCTCATATAACTGCATTTAAAAAATTACAGGAATTAAAAGACAAAAAAATATTCGGAATGGAACATTCAAAAGAATATTATTCCGAACTAACCGAAATTTTAAGAACATATATTGAACTTAGATTTAGAATTCCTGCATTAGAAAATACAACCGGTGAAATTATGCTTAATTTTGAAAGGACTAAACTGCTTGATAATGAGCTGTTTAACTCGCTAAAAATGTTGCTTACAACTGCTGATATGGCAAAATTTGCTAAATACAAAGCTCAGCAGGATATTAACGAAAAGAATTTTGAAATGGTTTACAACTTTGTTGATTTGACAAAAATCGAACTAAAACCCGAAAATACTGTAAATTTAGAAATAACAGAAAAAGGAAATGAATAATTTAGATTTGACAAAACCCGAATATTTGTGGCTGTTTACGGCTTTTTTGCCTATGTTAGTATGGTATATTTTAAAAAATAAAAACGATGCCGCAAAATACAGATTCTCAAATCTCGAAGCCTACAAAAAATCTTCGACACCTGTTCTGTATTATCTTCGTCATATATTGTTCATTCTTCGTCTATCCGCATTATCTCTGCTGATTATTGCACTTGCTCGTCCAAAAACAATTATCAATGACGGAAGTTCTAAAACTGAGGGTATCAGCATTGCTATGGCGATTGATATTTCCGGCTCAATGCTGGCTCGTGATTTTAAACCCGACAGATTGACTGTTGCAAAACAAGAGGCTATAAATTTTATATCAGGCAGACCAAACGACAGAATCGCTGTTGTTGCCTTTTCCGGCGAGAGTTTTACTCAATGTCCTCTTACTTCTGATCACGCCACTGCAATAAATTTATTAAATCAGCTCGAAACCGGTATCATTGAAGATGGTACGGCAATAGGTCTTGGTTTGGCAAATGCAATTGCACGTTTAAAAGATGACAATGCAAAAAGCAAGGTTATTATTCTTTTGACTGACGGTGTTAATAATACGGGAGAAATTGCTCCTTCTACCGCAGCAGATTTGGCGGCGGCATTAGGAATAAGAGTTTACACTATCGGAATCGGAAATAAAGGTTATGCTCCTTATCCGGTGCAGACACCTATGGGTATTGTTTATCAGCAAGTTGAAGTTCAAATAGATGAAGATATTTTAAATGAGATATCCGACAAAACCGGCGGAAAATATTTCAGGGCAACTAATGAAGATAAATTGTCGGATATTTATGTTGAAATCGACAAAATGGAAAAAACTATTTTTGAAAAAGAAGAAAACATTGTTTATAAAGACCATTTTTTGCCGTTTATAATTTTTGCTTTTTTATTAATAATTGAAGAACAGTTGCTTAAATTATTATTTTTTAATGTAAAACCTTAAATTTTAATTGCTTACGATGGAAGATATTACTTTTGGAAATACTGCTGCTTTTTGGTATTTGTTGATCATACCGGCTTTTTACGTAATTTATGTTTTGATTTTTCTGAAAAACAAAAAACAGAATAGACTTTTGGGGAATGCAAATATTGTTAATCAGATGAGAATCGAAAAATCTCAAACCAGAACTTGGTTTAAGTTTTCTGTAATTATGTTGTCTTTTGTAGCATTGATTTTTGCTATAGCGCGTCCGCAGTTTGTTACAGAGACTAAGGTAGATGCAGGTGACGGAAATGAAATTATTATAGCACTTGATATTTCAAACAGTATGCTTGCCAGCTCAGATGACCCTAATCTATCAAGGCTTAATATGGCAAAAAATTCAATATTCAAATTCCTTGAAAATTTGAGAAACGAAAAACTCGGTTTAGTTGTTTTTGCCGGACAGGCTGTTTTGCAGATACCTCTGACACAGGATTATTCTGCCTTCCAGTTGATTTTAAATTCAATTAAACCCTCTTATTTGACTGCACAAGGCACAGATATTGCCGCAGCTATAAATCTTGGAGTAAGTTCTTTTACCCCTGATAACAAAAATCTGAAAACTTTGATTTTAATTTCAGACGGTGAAGACCACGAAGGTAATATTGAAGAAGCAATTGAAAAAGCTAAGTCTGATAATGTTGTCGTTTACACAATAGGCATAGGCTCTGCAAGAGGCAACCCTGTATATATTGACGGAAAAGCTCTTACCGATGAAAATGGAGATATTGTTATCAGTAAACTTAACGAAACTATTTTGAAACAAATTGCCAATGAAACAAAAGGTGAATATTATAATTTTAATAATAAAACTCATATTTTGAAAGAAATTTATACAAATTCAACTTCAAAAGAAGACAACGGGAAAACAAAAATATCAAAATTAGACGAAAAATATCACTATTTTGTGTTTCCAGCATTTTTACTTTTACTTTTTGAATTTTTTATATTAACACGAAAAAACAGATGGTTGGCAAAAATCAACATATTTAATTAAAATATCTGATATGAGATACATTTTACTAATAACATTGCTGCTTTTGAGCTTGACAAATTACGCACAACTCGAAAACAAAAATATTCGCAGAGGTAATAAACATTATTACAACAAAAATTATTCGCGTGCAGAATCAGAATATAAAAAAGCTATTGATATAGACTCCAATTCTTTTATTGCAAATTTTAATTTTGCAAATGCACAGTATAAACAAAAAAATTACAAAAAATCTATTGATAATTATCTGAAATTAACAGAAAAATCTAAAAATGAAGATACATTAAGTGCTTTATATTACAACATAGCAAATAATTACGTCAAATTGGCTGAGGATACAATGAAGTTAAACGCACTTGAACCCGCTATCAATTATTTAGAAAGCTCTTTGGATTTTTATAAAAAATCAATAAAATTAAAGCCCGATGACAAAGAGGCAAAGTTTAATTATCTTGTAGTCGAAAGAATTTTAGAACAGCTTAAACAGCAACAGCAACAACAAAATCAGCAAAATCAAGAAGAACAGGATAAAAAGGAACAAAATAAAGACGAAAATCAAGAAAATAATAAAGAAAACGAAAATCAAGAAAACAATGATAAAAATGAGGAACAAAATCCTGAAAAACAAAATCAAGAAGAACAACAGGCATACAATATTCCTTATGAAGAAATGATGCGTATGCTCAACGCTATAAAGGAACACGATAAAAATACTTATGAAAAGGCTCAGAAAAAAATACAAAAAAATGTTAAATCAAATACAAAGAATTGGTAAAATAACGTATTTTGCAACAAGAAAACAACCAAAAATATGTTAAATAAATCGCAAATATTACTATTTATTGCATTAATTTTTTATTCGTCCGGATACTCTCAAAATGTATCTTTTGTTGCAAGTGCGACAAAAAACCCCAAAACCGGCGAACCTTTCATTATTCAGTACAAATTAGAAGCTCCTCAACAAGGAAAAGATTTTAATTATCAGGCAACTCCAAATTTGAACGTTCTGAACACCGGAACTTCTTCTTTTACTCAAACAACAATTGTAAATGGAAGAACTTCTAAGTCAATAACTTATACTTGGTCTTTGACTGTTGTTACCGATAAAGAAGGCACCTATAATATTCAACCTGCTACTGTTAAGGTAGGAGGACAAATCTACAAATCCAATGCTCTTACAATTGAAGTTGGAAAGGGAACCGGCAATAAATCAAATGTAATTTCCGACAATTCGGTAACACCTGAAAATAATTTAGAAACTAAGTTGCCCGACAAAGACATTTTTTTGAATATCACAACAAACAAAAGCGAAGCATATTTAGGCGAAGCAATATATTCTTCCACAAGTTTGTATTCAAGATATAATGTAAATCTCAGCGAATATAATGCTTCAACTTATGATAATTTCTGGATACAGGACTTACCAATGTCTTCGTCAATTAAAGCAGATTATACAACCATTAACGGTAAGCAATATTTGACAGCTGTTTTAGAGAAAAAAGTGATTTTTCCGCAAAAAACCGGTGAAATTATAATAGAATCAGCAGATGCTGTTTTTCAATTATACGACAACTGGGGATTTCCGTATGGAACAAAAAAAGTTGTCAGCAACAAAAAAATTGTTAATGTTAAACCGCTTCCTGCCGGCAAACCGGCTGATTTTTCTGGGGCTGTGGGTGATTTCAGCTTGAATCTTTCTACAAGTGCCGAAGAAATTGATATTGACCAAAGTTTTACTATCGAAATCTCTATAAACGGTACAGGGAATTTCGGGCTTTTTGACGATTTAAAATTCGATATGCCTAAATCATTCGAACCTTTGTTGCCTGAAACAGAAAATAATATCTCTGCTACTTACAACGGTATGCAAGGAAGCAAGACATTCAAGTTTTCATATTTACCCAGAGTTCCGGGTGAGTATAATATCAAGGAAATAAGTTTTTCATATTTTAACCCAAGCACAAAAAAATATTATACCCTTAAAACACAACCGATTACAATTAAAGTAATTGGCGATAGCCTTGCTAACACAGCAGAAGGAGTTGTTGTAAAATCAGATGCTCTCGAAATTTCAGATGATATAAGATATATAAAAACTCAAAACCTAAAATTGTATCCTAAAAACCATTTCATTTTTGGCAGTTCGATTTTTTGGCTGGCATATTTAATTCCTTTTTTGGCTTTTGTATTCATAATTATATTTTTACGTAAAAAAATTAAAGAAAATGCAAATTTTGAACTTGTAAAATCTAAAAAAGCCGATAAAGTTTCAATAAAAAGACTGAAAACTGCCAATAAAAAGTTAAATGAACAGGATTACGAAGGTTTTTACAACGAAACTGCAAAAGCTTTGTGGGGATACGTAAGTGATAAATTATTCATACCACTGAGTGAATTAACAAGGCAAACTGTTACAGACACATTAATTAATTATAATGTAGATGAAGATTTAATAAATAATTTTGTTAAAACAATTGATAATTGCGAAACAGCTAAATATGCACCTGTTTCTCAAAAACAATTATCCTCCGAAGTTTTATCCAATGCTTCGCAGATAATAAGTACATTTGAAAAGAAAATACATATATTCAGAAAAAAATGAAGAAATTTTTAATACTATTTTTTGTATTTATCATAAATAATTTTTTATATTCTCAGACCGATTCGCTTTATATTGTTTTTAATCAAGCCAATAAGGCTTATAAAGATAATGATTTTGAACTTGCAATCGAAAAATATAACCAAATTGTAGAATCTGAATATCATTCGGCTGAACTGTACTACAACATCGGAAATGCTTACTTTAAACAGAAAGATTATCCCAAAGCTATACTGTACTACCAAAAAGCATCAAAACTTTCACCAAGAGATGAAGATATAAAACATAACATCGAATATGCAAATCAATTTGTATCAGATGAATTTATTGAAGTCCCTGAATTTGTTTTAGACCGAATATATTTTTCAATTGTACGTTCGTTTAGTTCTAACACTTGGGCATTGATAAGTATAAACAGTTTTATTTTTTCATTGGCATTATTTTTTGTTTTTTTGTTTTCAAAAATAAGATTAAACCGCAAATTGGCATTTTTTACTTCGATTGTTTTAGTTGCTGTTTCTGTATCAAGTTTTAAATTTTCCGCTGATATGAAAAAATATCAAACACACCCAAATTCAGGTATAATAATGAATATCAGCACTCTAAAAAGCTCTCCGGGAAATGATGGTACAGATTTATATATTTTGAATCCGGGAACAAAAGTCAAAATTAAATCCGAAAATGATGAATGGATAGAAGTCAGGCTCCCTAACGGAAAAATTGGCTGGTTGAAAAAAACATCTATCGAACCAATATAATATAATTGTTTCATTGTTTCATTGCTACATTGTTTCATTGTTTCATTGCTACATTGTTTCATTGTTTCATTGTTTCATTGTTTCATTACTACATTGTTTCATTGTTTCATTGCTACATTGTTTTATTGTTTCATTGCTACATTGTTTCATTGTTTCATTGCTACATTGTTTCATTGTTAATAACTTGATAAGACTAAAAACTATACACATTTAACAATGCACAATTAACTTTGCACAATGCACAATTAACTTTGCACAATGCACATTTAACTATGCACAATGCACATCTAACTATGCACAATGCACAATTAACTATGCACAATGCACAATTAACTATGCACAATGCACATTTAACTATGCACAATGCACATTTAACTATGCACA
>DYKL01000049.1:9681-14543 GCA_020722645.1 Acetofilamentum sp.
GCACAATGCACATTTAACTATGCACAATGCACATTTAACTATGCACAATGCACATCTAACTATGCACTATTTTATTTTGTTGTTTTTTAAAATATTTTTATAGTTTTGCAACTTTATAATACACATAAAATCTTCAGTTAATATGAAAGATACTTTAATAGAACTTGTAAAATATGTTGTTCCGGCTTTGATTGTATTGGCAACTGCATATATTGTAATGAAATCTTTTATGGACAGAGAAATTACAAAAGCAAGGTTAGATTATAAATTAAATAATGCCAAGCTTATAACTCCAATCCGCCTTCAAGCTTATGAAAGGTTAGTTTTATTTTTGGAAAGAATTGCACCCGAGTCATTATTTATAAGAATTCTACAACCCGGAATGACAACGCAACAATTACACAAAGCACTATTAACTACAATCAGGTCGGAGTTTGAACACAATATGTCTCAGCAGGTTTATGTCAGCGATGATGCTTGGGATGCTGTCAGAAATGCAAAAGAATCGGTTTTGAGGCTTATTAATACAGCCGCATCAAGCGAAAGAGGTTTGAAAAGTTCTCAGGATTTTACTAAAATTGTTATTGAAGCATACAATACAGTTGAATCAAGCCCAACACAAAATGCTATTGAGCTAATTAAAAATGAAATTTCTGAACAATTGTTTTAAATTTTTTATTAATGAACAAAATTTTTATCGTTTTTATTTCGTGTTTTTTGGTTTTTTCGTGCAATGAGCCTGAAAACAATCAATTGAATAATGTTGATAACGAAGTTATTAAAACTATTAAACTCAAATCAAAACAAGACACTATTGATTATAGTTTGGGAGTTGTAATAGGTTCGCAATTGAAAAATTTCGGTATAGAACATTATAACGAAGAAATTTTGTTAAAAGCAATAAACGATGTTCTAAATCAAAACGACCAGAATTTGCCAATTCATCCTGATGTTGCAAAAAATATAGTCAGTTTGTACATTAAAGAAACCAAAATGCAAAAAATTGCATATAATCTTGATGCTAACGGCAGTTTTTTGGAACAAAACGCAGATAATAATAAAATTAAAGTACTCGGAAACGGTATTCAATACAAAGAAATTTTAACCGGAAACGGTAAAATTCCAACTAAAAATGATAATGTAACCATTCATTATTCAGGTAGTTTAATAGACGGGAATGTTTTTATTTCAACTTACGATAAAAAACCTGTAAGTTTCGATATAGATGCGGCATTGAAAGGCTGGCAGGAAGTTCTTCCCTTAATGCCGGTTGGTTCTGAATGGGAAATTTATCTGCCACCTGAATACGCTTTTGGTCAGAACGGAAGTAAAAATGTACCACCTAATTCAGTTGTGATATATAACATTAAATTATTGTCTATCAATTAGATATTTTTTACAAACTCAGCTATTTTTTCAATTACAAAATCTTCCTGATCTTTTTGTGGTGCATGTCCGCATTCTTTTAACCAGTGAACTTCATTCTTTTGATTTGGACAGTTGTCTATTATTGTTTTTAGTTGTACAAAAGTCCCATATTGGTCATTTTCTCCCTGAAAAGATAAAATAGGTGCTCTAATTTTTTTTATATCTTCTTCAATTGTGTAATTTTCCACATCATCGTTGCACCAAACATTTGCCCAACCGTAGAACATTGAATCTACTTTGTTTTGGTGGTATTTTTCGAGTCTTTCTTTTAAATCTGTATTTTTATATGCCCACACTGCATCTTTTACACCTTTTATCGAAACTTGTTCGACAAAAACGTGATGAGCAAGCGTTATCAGTGCATCAACTTTTTGAGGATTTCTTGATGCGTACAACAGTGCAATTGTTCCTCCATCGCTGTGTCCGACTAATATCAGCTTTTTATTGACAGAGATTTTTTCAATAAATTTTTCGAGAAAATATGTTTCTTTGTGCAAATACCAAATGTCTCTTTCTTCTTTCAATTCCGATGATTTTCCATATCCGTAACGGTCATATAACAAAGCCGGAATTTGCAAAATATCTGATATTTTGTCCGGAAAATCTTTCCATTGTTCAACACTTCCTAAACCTTCGTGTAAAAAAAGAAGGATTTGGTCTTTTGATTTAATTAAACTTTCGTTACAAAATTTATAAAAGATATTTATATTATCAATATTTATGTCCATATTCAAATAATATTTTAAAAAATTATTGTCTGATTTTTTGAATATTTAAAAATAACTAAGTGATTCACGTAAATTTTAAGTAAATAACGTAATTTTTTGCGAAAAAACAAAAAAAAATTGATTTTAGAAATTTAATGTTTTAATATTATCCTGAAAATTAATAAAAAACCATTAAAAAATTTAACTATGAACAGATTAGTTGATGAATTTATGGCAAGAGTTATTGCCAAAAACCAAGGTGAAGTTGAGTTTCACCAAGCTGTACGTGAAGTAGCCGAAGTTGTGTTGCCTTTTGCAGAAGAAAACCCAAAATATAAAAAAGCAAAAATATTGGAAAGAATAGTCGAACCGGAAAGGGTTATGATATTTAGAGTTCCTTGGGTAAATGATCTTGGTGAAATACAAATAAACAGAGGCTATAGAATTCAAATGAACAGTGCCATTGGACCTTACAAAGGTGGTTTGCGTTTTCACCCGACTGTAAATCTTGGAATTTTGAAATTTTTGGCTTTTGAACAGGTGTTTAAAAATAGCTTGACTACCCTTCCAATGGGCGGCGGAAAAGGTGGTTCCGACTTTGACCCCAAAGGTAAATCAGATGACGAAGTAATGCGTTTTTGTCAAGCATTTATGTCTGAACTTTTTAGACATATTGGTCCTCATACAGACGTACCCGCCGGTGATATCGGTGTTGGCGGTCGTGAAATCGGTTTTTTGTTTGGAATGTATAAAAAATTGAGAAACGAATTTACCGGTGTTTTAACAGGTAAAGGAATAGAGTGGGGAGGCAGCTTAATTCGTCCCGAAGCTACAGGCTACGGAGTTGTTTATTTTGCAGAACACATGCTTGGTACAAGAGGTGAAAGCTTCAAAGGAAAAACTGTTCTGATATCAGGTTCAGGTAATGTTGCTCAATATGCAATTCAAAAAGTAAGTCAATTAGGCGGTAAAGTTGTAACTGCTTCTGATTCAAATGGTTTTATTTATGACCCTGATGGAATTGATAATGAAAAATTAGAATATTTAATGCATTTGAAAAACGTAAAAAGAGGCAGAATTGTTGAATACGCCGAAAAATTCGGAGTTCAGTATATTGATGGTAAACGTCCCTGGGGTATTAAGGGTGATGTTGCTTTGCCTTGTGCTACTCAAAATGAAATTAACGAAGATGAAGCAAAAGAATTAGTCAAAAACGGAATTATCTGCGTTTCAGAAGGTGCAAATATGCCTTCAACTGCTGAGGCTTCTGAAATTTTTCTTGAAAATAAAATTTTATTCGGTCCCGGTAAAGCCTCTAATGCAGGTGGTGTTGCTGTTTCAGGTCTTGAAATGTCTCAGAATTCACTTCGTCTTTCTTGGACAAGAGAAGAAGTTGACCAAAGATTGTACAAAATTATGTCTGATATTCACGATACCTGCGTAAAATACGGTAAAGAAGGTGGATTTATCAATTACATAAAAGGTGCTAATATCGGAGGTTTTGTGAAAGTTGCCGATGCTATGATTGCACAAGGTGTAGTTTAAAAAAATGTGTAAGTTGTTAATTATAAAATGAAAAACCGCCTCAAAGGCGGTTTTTTTATGGCGGGTATGGACCATTATAAATTAGGCATGGGTTCATCCCTGTATAACAGCTTTCGCCATATTCAACAAACAAAAAGGTATCTCTGCTTGCTGTAAATACAAAATCAGGAGTATTGTACCATTTTTTATAACAAGATTTTCCCCACGACATAAGGTTTGAATTTGAAACTTCTTTATTTATTTCGTAAAATTCTTCAAAAGGTAACATTTTTTGTTTAGAAAATAATGAATATGTTCCGGGTTTTATGTATATTTCAAAACAACCTCTTTCATCTGTTACAATTTTATATTGAGCTTTACGACTTGAATCATTTTCAAAAACCAGATAAAATTCAGTATTAGCAAAAGGATAAAATATGCCAAATTCTTCCTCATGTGGTGGTGGAGCCCCTCCACAATAAGGTTTTCGGATATTTATTGTCCCTTTTACTAAAATCAGGTCGGTTTTAATAACTTTTGACTTGTTAATATTTGAAATTAAGAAAGTACCAAAAATTATTAAAAAAATTATTATTGAAATTCTTTTAAATTTTATCATTTTATTTTGATTTAGTTGATAAGTCAGTAATATCAACAGCTCTTTTAATTATATCTTCTTGCATTTCAACAGTCCATTCTACTCTTGTATTTTTAATTTCAGAAATATCTTTATCGTCGCCGGCATTTGAATTTTTTGTAAAATACTCAAAAATTTCTTGATTATAAAAATAAACTCTTTCTTCTATTTCATATTGTATCATAAGCCCATCTGACGAAGTAAGTCCTATTGAATTCCAAAAATAAAAAATAAGTTTTCCGTCAAAAAAGTAAAAATTTTCTTCATCATAATATCCATGCACATCCATTTTCTTTTGAGCTTTTACAAGATGACCTGCTTTATCGAACCAAAAATAATAAAATTCTTGAGACGGACTTTCTTCGTCGGGTTGATAAGTATAACTTTTTTCGGAGTATGTATTTAAGTTGTTTTCTATTTCATTAAAATGTTTTCTGACGTATGATTGTTTTTTAACGTATGATTGCGAAAAAATTGAGATGCTTATCAAAGAGACTGTTAGTGTAATTAGTATTTTTTTCATGTGTAAATAATTTTGTAAGTCGTTGATTTGTAATTATTTTCAT
>DYKL01000485.1 GCA_020722645.1 Acetofilamentum sp.
TGTAAAACATTTTATATTTGAAACAATTTTAACCTTAAAATATTATGTTATGAAAAGAGTATTATTGTTATTAGGTGTTGTTTTTTCACTAATGTTTATTTCCTGTCAGGAAATATCAGATGCAAGAAAAGTAGCTGAAGATTTTTACAAGTATCGTCAGGACAAAGACTATGACAAAGTATTTACAACTCTAAACGAATCTATTTACGATTATGTAACAGAAGAAGATATTTTGTCTGATTTAAAAGCTATTGATGAAGAAATGGGAGCTATGAATTCTTTCAGCTCAAATAATTTCAATATCGAAACTAAAAACGGTAAAACAATTGCTTCTTTCTCATATAAAGTCGTTTATGACAAAGGTGTAATGATTGACACTTTATCTTTATTGAAAGGATCTGATGGATATAAAATTATCTATTATTCATGGAAAAAACAATAATTTTTAGCGACGACAAAATTTAGTAGTGAAAGAGAGAACTTATCGAAATTTTTATCTCGGAATTATTATTTTGTTTTTTGCAGGATTGTTGTTTTCAAAATTTGTAATCAGCATCTCGCAATTTGCACTTTTAGCTTTGTGGTTAGTCGATAAAAACTTTAAAACTAAAATAACCCGATTATCAAAAGATTATTCGACTTTAATATTTTTGTCTTTATATTTATTTTTAATAATCGGGTTGATTTGGACAAGCGATTGGGATTATGCCTTTCACGACCTAAAAATTAAACTTCCAATACTAATTCTACCATTAATTATAAGTTCAAGCAACCCTTTGAGCAAAAAAGAACTTAACTTTCTTTTATTTTCATTTACGGTTATTGTTTTTGCCAAAACATTTGAAAGTTTTATAATATTATTAACCAATAATTTTATAACAAATATCAATATTTTATCTCGAAAAATATCACACATCAGATTATCACTTATGATAAATCTTGTGATATTTTCAGTATATCATTTAATCAAAGATAAATTTTTGCACAAAAAATGGCAAATAATTGTATCTCAGCTACTTATAGCTTGGTTTATTCTTTCGCTTTTTGTAATTCAATCATTAACAGGATTTGTCGTTTTATTTATTATAATTTTTTTTATTGCTGTTCAAATTATTTTCAGGCAAAAAAAATTGTTGATTAAGATTCTTTCTCTTTTGTTTATCTTTTTACTCATTTTTGCTGTTTATTATTCAATTCATTACCAGATAAAAGAATTTTTTACATTAAAAGACCCTGATTATAAAAATTTGCCTCAATACACAGAAAATGGCAATAAATATTATCACGACACAACCAATTATTTTATAGAAAATGGATATAAAGTTGGGTATTTTTTGTGCGAATCAGAGTTAAAAGAGAATTGGAATAGAATCAGCAATGTTAAGTATGATAGCCTTGACATTAACGGTTATCAGATAAAATATACACTTAGCAGGTATCTTACATCAATGGGCTTGACTAAAGACTCTGCCGGTATTAGCAAACTATCCGAAAATGATGTACAGAATATTCAAAATAGTATTGCTAATTACAAACACGCAAAAAAAATTAGTATCAACAATAAAATTTATAAAATTATATGGCAGGTTCACGTTTACAAAAATGGAGGTTCTCCAAACGAACAATCTATTACTCAAAGAATTGAATTTGCTAAAACTGCTTTTAATATAATTCAAGACAATTTGTTTTTTGGTGTTGGTACCGGAGACGTTAAAATTGCTTTTAAAGAACAGTATGTTAAAGATAATTCCAGATTATACGAAAAAAATAGATACAGAACTCATAACCAATATATTACTTTAATAGTTACCCTTGGTATTTTTTTTGGTACATGGTGTATTTTGGTAATTTTTATTCCATTTATTAAAAATAATAAATATAAAGAATTTTTACCAACTGTATTTCTGTTAATTACGGCGCTTTCGATGTTCAATGAAGACACTTTGGAAACTTCAATCAGCATTAGTTTTTTTGCAGTTTTCTATTCTTTATTAATTTTACAAAAACAAAAAACAATTAGTTAATTAGCAAATGTGATAATTAGCCAATTTAACAATTTAACAATGCAACAATGCAACAATGAAACAATGCAACAATGAAACAATGCAACAATGCAACAATGCAACAATTTAACAATG
>DYKL01000486.1 GCA_020722645.1 Acetofilamentum sp.
CGTTGTAAAGTTGAAAGCTTGTCCCGTAGGGATATAAAGCTTTCAACTTTACAAATATTGTTAATGTTTAATTTCCTGAACTTCAGCAGGATTATGTTTATGTTTGAATAAGAATGTAAAAAAGATTGTAACAACTAAAGCATAAGCAGCAAAACTTAACCAAATCCCTTGCCAGTCTTTAACTCCATCGGTAATAAAGAATTTGTCAATTAAAATACCGCTCAGCCAACTACCTGTAATTGCACCAAAGCCATTAGTCATCATCATAAATAAACCCTGAGCACTTGCTCTTATATTTGGCTGGGTTTGTGTTTCCACAAACAAAGAACCTGAAATGTTGAAAAAATCAAAAGCCATTCCGTAAACAATACAAGAAAGAATTATCATCCACAATCCTTCTGCCGGGTTACCAAATCCGAATAAGCCAAATCGAAGAACCCAGGCGACCATACTCATCAACATAACTTTTTTAATTCCAAATCTTTTCAAAAAGAAAGGAATGGCAAGTATAAATAATGTTTCTGAAATTTGAGAAATTGACATTATAATAGCTGGATATTTAACGGCAATTGTATCTTTATAAATCGGAATTTTATCAAAATCGTGAATAAAAGTGTCACCATACATATTTGTAAGCTGAAGAGCCGCACCAAGCAACATAGAAAACACAAAAAACATTGCCATTTTTTTGTCTTTGAATAAAGCAAAAGCATTTAAACCCATTGCATCTAACAAACTTTTTTTCTCATTATTTTTAATAATCTCACATTTAGGCAAAGTAAATGAATAAACACCCAAAATTAAAGCGGCAATAGCAGCTACATAAAACTGAAATGATGATTTTTCAAGACCGGTTAAACTGATTGTCCACATTGCAATAATAAAACCGATAGTCCCGAAAACTCTGATGGGAGGAAAATTTTTCACAATGTCCAATCCTTCTCTTTTCATTGCTGAATATGCAACAGTAATTGAAAGAGAAATAGTTGGCATATAAAAAATCATATTTATAAGCATTAACCAAAAGAAAACGTTTGGTGATTCAATCATTGGAAGGGTAAAAAGGACACCGGCAGCAATAATGTGAAAAACACCTAATAATTTTTCCGCATTAATCCATCTGTCTGCAATTATGCCTGATAATGCGGGCATAAATAAAGAAGCAATACCCATCGTAGAGAATATTGCACCAAACTCAGTCCCTGACCATTCTTTAGTCTGAAACCAATAAGCTCCGATAGTAATTAACCAACTTCCCCAAATAAAAAATTGCAAGAAGTTTAAAATTGTAAGTCTGATTTTTAGATTCATTTTATGTTATTTTGTTATTAGAATAATTTGCAAAAATAAACAACAAATTTAAAGTAAAAAGGAAGGTGAAGAATTATTCCAACTCATTTTTTAATTTAGCAATCTGATCTCTTAATCTTGACGCAAGTTCATAATCTTCTTTTTCAATAGCATCTTTTAATTTATTATTAAGTATGTCTATTTTATTTTTAATATGTTCATTTTTAGGTTGCAAATTACTGTCCTTTTTAATATCTTTAACACTAAAAGCCGCCTGAGTCATTACATCTTCGTATGTAAAAATTTTACATCTGAATCTAATCGCCAAAGCAATGGCGTCTGAAGTTCTGGAATCAATTCTTATAACAGTTCCGGTTGCTGTTTGTTCACAAACCAACTCTGAAAAAAAAACGCCTTCTTCGACTTTTGTAATAACAATTTCGTTAATTAAAATGCCGAAAGCTGATAAAGTATTTACAAATAAATCGTGTGTTAAAGGTCTTGGTCTTGTTACATTTTCTAATTCAATTGCAATTGCATGAGCTTCAGTTGTACCAATAACAATTGGAAGTCTTTTCCAGCCCTCTTTTTCTTTCATAACAATAACATATTGCGGCGTATTTGTTGGCGCTATTGCTGCTATTTCCAGTTCAATTTTTTTCACTTTTATCTTAATTTATATATCGCAACAGAATTTTTTCTTATAAATGATTTCAAAAAAATGATTAACAAAAATAAATAATTTTTCTTTTAAAATGAAATTTTCTTTTATTTTGACTTTTTTTTAAAATCAGGCTCTTTTATGAAAAATTGTTGGTAAAATTTGACATTTTTGGCATAA
>DYKL01000050.1 GCA_020722645.1 Acetofilamentum sp.
TACTATGCACTATTTACTATGCACTATTTACTATGCACTATTTACTATGCACTATTTACTATGCACTATGCACTATTTTGATTTGTGCTATTTTTTTATAATTCTTTCAGAATAGAATTTGTCTTCGTAAATTATTTTAATGAGATATATACCTGATGGCAATGAACTTATATCTATTGTTTGGTTTTTCTGAGGATTTTCTATATCAATAACATTTTTCCCTGTAATATCATAAATTTGAATCATATCGGCATTTTGATTATTTGAGGTAATTAAAATATAATTGTCGGCAGGATTAGGATATACATCAAAATTATCTGAAAAATCTTGTATATCTGCAAGATTAGTATCTCCGAAAATAGGTCTAATCATCAAAATACCATCGAAAGAAGAAAGTTCCCAATTTCCGTAGATGTTGTAATATTTTTTGTTGTTTTCAGCAAAACTTAAATCCATACCTAAATTCATCATTTCTTCGACAGTTTTTTGCCAGCCTATATAAAAAGTATCAGAAACTTCGACAGGTTGCGGGAAAACAAATGTCTGAAATTCATTTCTTTTGTCAAAGTCAATTTCAAAACCGTCCTGAGCGAATAAAACAGTGCCGGGTTTGGCGTTTTCATCGTCAGAATCCCAAACATAAGCGTAAAAATAGTATGGCTGCACGTCTTTGAATGTTTTATTTATATATACCTGTATTCCGGTCAGGTAATCTGTTGAATATGTGAAGTATTTTTGTGCAACATATCCGTATATTGAGCCTTCGTTTAAACCATATCCGTTTTCTGCAGTTCCGTCATCATAAGCGTAAATTACACTAAGCTCTTTGTATTGATTTATTGTATTATTTGGTGAAAAATCCTTTGTATCCGTAATGTAGTTGGCTCTTAAATTATATTTAAGTTCCTGATTATTTGTTGTCGGAAATTCAAATTCGTCAATATTATCAAAATAAAGATTATCATTTAAAAAACTCGAAAAAGTGTGGTCACCAAACAAAAGTTCGTAATCCTCTAAAATGTTGTCCTTATCTTCAAAAATAACTTTTAAACTATTTAAAGAAAGTGATGTGTTTTTATTGTTTCTCAGATAAAATTTACAATTCAGATTTATTGCATTTTTGTTTTCTAAATAATGAGAATATGGAATTGTCTGATATTCGTCAAATTTTAAATCAATGTTAGATTGAAAGGCAATATCGTAAGGGAAAGTATCGTTTGGAGTTCTGTTTGTGTCAAGAATAATGTAATCAACAAACCATTGGTCGCAGTTACTAACTCGGCTGGGGAATGTATTTGAAGGCATTGAAATTCTGTTGTAAAATCTGAACTTAAAACCTTTTTGTAAATAGCTGGTATCTGAAATGTTAATGTTTACACATCTGAATTTTTGTCCTTCGTTTGGCGAAGAAGCACTCCAGACTTTATTCCATTTATTTTGATTTGGTGCAAAAAATTGAAGGACAAGAGAATCGTTTTGTTCAGGCAAATCTAAATTTCCTTTTGGTTGATAGTAAAAGCTGAAAAAAACAGTTGTTTCTCCGTGGTAAAATAAATCAATTGGTTTTGATGTTAAATAATCGGCTATTAAAGATGAATTGTAATTTGTAGCATAAAAATTTCCTTGGTTGTCTATTGCGTCAAACATTACGGTATTGATGGTTGGTGGATTTATTGCTGCCTCAGGCTCAATAGTTATATAATTATCCTCAAAATGGCATAAAAAACTGTCTAAAACAGAAAAATCATCAATAAATGGAATCTCTATTGTTTCGTTAGATTTCGAAATATCGGGTCTTTGGTTAATGTCAAAATTGCCGAAACTTATTACTTCCTGCGAAAAAATAATGTTTGAAAAAGAAAATAAAATGATAGTCAGAAAATATTTTAATTTCATGTGTAAATAATTTTGTAAGTTGTTGGTTTATAATTATTTTCATTCTATTGGTGTGAGAACTTTAAGGTTCTCATGGGGGTTTCATCTTTGAAAAATTTTATTACTTGTTGATATTCAGGTACTTAAAAGTTTATGTGCTCCTTATGTTTTCGACTTTCAGCTTTCGAATTTTTAACTATTTAGTGTCTGTTAATAAATTGCCAAGTTTATAAAGCTTGCACTGAAAGGGTCTAAAAGCCTGCCCTGCAAGTGTTTTATATTGAAAATCAAATGCTAATACTTTATAGACCCTTACAGGGCAGGCTTTCAACTTTATGAACTTTGTGAACTAACTCTATTTAAGTTTTAAAATAAAACGAGAATCTGCCTAAAAAATTACTGAATGTATTTATCAGGCTCAATAGTAAGCCAGATGTCTATGTATGTCCCATACTGGACAACAGTATTGTAGTTTATTGATTGTTTCCAGACAACAGCCTCGGCAGTATCTTTCATTGAAACGACAGAATTGTCGAAATAAAGTTTCCCGATATTTAAGGAATATTCAGCGGCTTTAAAATCTGCATTTTTTGAAGTCAGTCCTATTAATTTTGGAACAACGGCTTCGCTGCCATCTTTTTTGCCTACCAGAAGGTCTATTTTTGTGCCGGCAGGTAATGATGCACCGGGTTCTATTACTTTTCCGTTTACAAGTTGTTCAATTACCATATCATTAAATTGACTTGGCTGATATTTAATATCTCCAATTTCGAGAGAGTATGATTCAATTTCTGACCGTGCCTGTTTTAATGAAGCTGACCTTAAATCAGGCATAAAAACCATTTTTTGACCGTTTGCTTTAATTGTAACAAAAATTGTACGTCCTTCTTTTATTAAAAAATTACTTTGAGGAGTTTGATCAATGATAGTCCCCGGTTCTGCGTAATCTTCATAAACAGAGTCAATTATTTTAATTTTAACTTTTTTTTCAGTTGCTAATTTTTCAGCTTGTTCAACAGTCAAACCTTTGAAACTTGGGGTGAATATTTTTTGTCCGTGGTGTGTGTATGAACGCAAATAAAATGATACCAAAAAAATTATAACAACACCCGATAAAAAAACAATAAGAAAGTGTTTTAAAATTTTGCTTTTAAAAATCTTTGCGATAAAATTTGCTGCCATTTTATTAGAATAATAAAGTTAAAAATTTTTGTAAAAATAAAAGAATAATTTACAATTTGCAAGTATAATAGTAAATTTTAAATTTATTTGTAAATTTTTATGGTATTGTACAAAGAATCTCTTTCAACGGGGGTCAAACCTGCAGATTTTATCAAATCAACCATTTCCTGACTTGTCATAGTCGGTTTTTGTTCCTCAGAGCCTGCCATTGTGTATATTTTTGTTGAATTGTCTATCGTTCCGTCTAAATCATCAACACCATACGAGAGCGACATTTGGGCAAAAGAACGTCCCAGCATTACCCAATATGCTTTAATATGTTTGATATTGTCAAGAAAAATACGTGTAATTGCATAATTTCTCATATCTTCGGTTACTGAGAGTTCAGGAATGTGAGACAGTTTATTGTTTGCATTTCTGAATTTAAGAGGAATGAATGCGTTGAAACCACCGGTTTCGTCCTGTAGTTCTCTGATTTGACTAATGTGGTCTATTCTGTCTTCATATTTTTCGATATGACCGTAAAGTATTGTAGCATTTGATTTCAAACCTTTTGAATGGGCTATTTTGTGAATTCTGAGCCATAATCTGGCATCTGATTTATCCAGGCTAATCTGCTGCCTGATTTCGGGATTAAATATTTCGGCACCGCCACCGGGCAACGAATCAAGACCACATTCTTTAAGTTTATCAATACCATCTTCTATTGACATCATAGCTTTTTTGCACATATAATCTATTTCTACGGCTGTAAACGCTTTAATGTGAACTTTTGGAAGAATATCTTTAATTTTTTTTATTACGGTACAATGATTCAGTAAGTTGTAATGTGGATGAACTCCGCCTGTAATATGTATTTCCGTAATATCTTTTCCTTCGTATTTTTTTACCATTTCAAGAATATCTTCTATTCTGTGATCCCATGCATCAGTGTCTCCGAACCTGCGTTTGTATGAACAGAATTTGCAATTGTAAATACAAATATTTGTAGGCTCGATATGGATATTTTTATTGAAATAAACATCTTTACCATTTAGGTTTTCACGAATATAATTAGCCAGAAGTCCAAGAAAATGAAGTGATGAATTGTAGAAAAGATAAATCCCTTCTTCTTGTGTAATTCTTTGATTTTCAAGGACTTTATCGGCTATTGTTCTTTCAGTACTTGTTAATTTTGTTAATGATAAAATGTTAGTTATTCTTTTTTTTTGCATTGTTACATTGTTACATTGTTACATTGTTGCATTGTTACATTGTTACATTGTTATATTGTTACATTGTTACATTGTTATATTGTTATATTGTTACATTGTTATATTGTTATATTGTTATATTGTTACATTGTTACATTGTTACATTGTTATATTGTTATATTGTTATATTGTTACATTGTTACATTGTTACATTGTTACATTGTTACATTGTTACATTGTTATATTGTTATATTGTTATATTGTTACATTGTTACATTGTTACATTGTTATATTGTTATATTGTTATATTGTTACATTGTTACATTGTTACATTGTTACATTGTTACATTGTTGCACATTTGCTAATTTGCACATTTGCTAATTGACTAATTGACTAATTGACATATTTGCTAATTTGCACATTAGAATAATTCTTTTCCTGTCATTTCAGATGGTTTATGTATTTGCATCATTTTGCAAATAGTTGGCGCAACATCAGCCAGAATTCCGTTTTGCATTTTAATGTTTTTCAAATTATCATCAACCAGAATGCAGGGAACCGGATTTAATGAGTGTTGAGTGTTTGGTGTGTTGTCTTCGTTAATTACATAATCAGCATTTCCGTGGTCTGCAATTATCAGCACAGAATAATCGTTTTTTCTTGCTGTTTCTACAACATCTCTAAGGCAATTATCAACTGTATTAACTGCTTTGAGAATAGCTTCATAAATGCCGGTATGTCCTACCATATCGCCATTTGCGAAGTTAAGTGCAATAAAATGATGTTTTTTTGAGTTCAGTACTTCTACAACTTTTTCTTTCACTTGGTATGCACTCATTTCGGGTTGCAAATCATAAGTGGCAACTTTGGGAGAATTTACCAAAAATCTGTCTTCATTGTCAAACGGTAATTCACGTCCTCCCGAAAAGAAAAAAGTAACGTGTGCGTACTTTTCGGTTTCTGCGATTCTCAATTGGTTCAGACCTAATTTGGCAACAATTTCGCCTAATGTGTTTACTACATTTGGTTTGTCGTATGCGATATTTAAACCTGTGAATTTGTCGTCGTATCTTGTCATTGTAACATAATGCAACGGTATTTTTTTCATTCCGAATTCAGGCATATCTTGTTGAGTTAGTGCAATTGTAATTTGTCTCAATCTGTCTGTACGATAGTTGAAACAAATAAAGACATCACCTTCTTTAACTAATCCTATGGGGTTGTTTTGGATATCAACGTTGATAATCGGTTTAATAAATTCATCAGTTATGTTCTGATTGTATGATTCCTGCATAGCACCAATCAAATCATTTGTTTTGTGTCCTATACCGTTAATAAGTGCATCATATCCGATTTTAATTCTTTCCCATCTTTTATCTCTGTCCATAGTATAATATCTTCCGGTAATAGAAGCAATCCTGCCGTTGGATTTTTCTAAATGAGCTAACAGTTCTTTAATAAATCCTATGCCACTTTTGGGGTCAGTATCTCTGCCGTCTGTAAGTGCGTGAATATATACATCTTTAATGCCGTAATCTTTTGTAATATCGCATAGTTTGTATAAATGAGTGTTCATAGAATGAACACCACCGTCAGAAACTAAGCCGATAAAATGAACGGCTTTTTTATTTTCGCTTGCGTATTTGAAAGCTTCTGTCAGTGCTTCATTTTTTAAAATTGTTCCTTCTCTGACATCTTTATTGATTTTTACTAAGTCTTGATAAATAACCCTTCCGGCACCGATATTCATGTGTCCTACCTCAGAATTTCCCATAACACCGTCGGGCAATCCGACATTTTCGCCGCAAGTAAGAAGTTGAGAATTAGGATAGTTTTTTATAAGATTATCAAAATATGGAGTTTCTGCATTATAAATTGCGTCAGATTTGGATTTGTCTCCAATTCCCCAACCGTCTAGAATTACTAATATTGTTTTTTTCATTTTATATATGTATTTAACGTTAAAAATAATTAGTTTTTGTTAATTAAATTGTCAAGTTTAAAAAGCTTCAAATGAAAGGGTTTTTTATTGAAATTCAAATGCTAACACTTTATAGAAACTTACATTGCAGGTTTTTAGCCCCTTTCAGTGCAAGCTTTATGAACTTTACAAGCTTTATGAACTTATTACATAGTAATATATCCATTTTGAAATGCAAATTTAATCAAATCGGCAGTTGTTTGCAACTTGAGTTTTTGCATAATGTTGGTTTTATGAGTTTCGACAGTTCTGATTGAAATATATAAACCGTCAGCAATTTGTTGATTAGTAAGCCCCTGACAAACAAGTTTGAGAATTTGAATTTCTCGTTTTGTCAAATCGCGGGGTTTCTTTTCAGAAATTTCTTCGCCTTGTTTAAGTCCGGTCAGATATGTTTTTAATATAATATCAGAAACATTTTCGCTGAAATATTGTTCGTTTTTTTTCAAAACATCAACAGCTTTAAAAATTTCATCTTTAGTCGAATTTTTATGAACATAACCGTCAACACCGGCTTTAATTGCAGAAAAAATTTTGGTTTTATCCAATACATTTGTAAAAACTACAATTTTTGTTTCTTTGTTTCTGCTTTTGATTTTTTTTAAAAAATCAAAATTAAAATTTTTATACTGAAAAAAATCTGCAAATATTAATTCAACATTATTATGTGAAACAAAACTCAAAAAATCGTCAAATTTTCCGAATGCATCAATTACAATCATATCTGAATTGTGATTAAAAATAGTCAACAATCCTATTCTTATAATTTCGTTTTCGTCAAAAATAACTGTTTTCACTTTTGTATTTTAAACTTTTTTTGTAATATTGCTACAAATTTATTTTGAGTGGCAAATATAAAAAAAATATCATTCCTAATTTGTTTTTTAGTAATTCATTCGTCAGTATATTGCCAAGTAAGGTTATATACTTTACCTGAAATAACTAATTTTTTTGACATAAATATTCCTCAGACAACAGATCAGGTCTGGGACATTAAACAAACAAAAGACGGATTGATTTATGTTGCTTCTACAAATCATTTTATGGAATATGACGGTGTTACATGGAGAGAATTTGTTAGTGCAATCGGTACTACTTTTTATTCTTTCGAAATTGATACTGCAAACCGAAATTTTTATATCGGAACCACAAACAGCATCATTGTTCATAAATTCCAAAACAATAATTATCAGACTGACGAAATTTATATTCCTGAAAGAATTAGCAGTACTTGGAGAACCTTCATTAAAGACGGGAAAGTATATTTTTTTATAAACAAAACTGATGTTATTGCATACGATGATAATAACATTGAACTCGTTCAAAGAGACAACGACTTTAAAATAACAAGAGGTTTTTTTGTGGACAATGTCTTATATGGTGTATCAAATAACGGAATTGGAAAAATTGAAGATAATAAATTAAAAATTATCAGTCAGAAAAACCAGGATATTTTTAATCAGGACATCAGAGTTATTTTGGAATATTCAGAAGATTTATTGCTGATTGGAACAAACAAAGGTAATTTATATCTTTACAATAAAGAATATGACAAATTTGATTTATTAAAAACGGAAGCAGAAAGTTACTTTAAACAAAATCAGTTGTATTACGGAGCCAAAATTGACGACACAACTTATGCTTTAGGAACTTTTAAGGGAGGATTGGTAATTATAAATCAGAAAGGTCAGATTATTAATATTCTAACCAAAAAGACAGGCTTACTTTCAAACGCAATTTATTATGTGTTTGTTGATAAACATAAAAATTTATGGCTTGGAACAGGTATGGGACTAAGTTTGGTACACTGGTCAAGTTCAATTAGGTTTTTGGATAAAAGGAACCAGATAGATGATTTGTTAGATGCTTTTTTGGTTTTTTCTGAATATATTTTAGCCGGAACTGCCGAAGCAATGTTTTATTCAGAAAAAACAGATGATTTTCAGACTGTTTTTAAGGAATTTGACTACAAAAATATGTATTCTGGAAGTTATTTAAGCACTGTAATTGATGGAAATAAGTTTTTTTTAAGCACAGGCTATGATAATATATCGGTTTTTAGTGAAAATCTGAAACATTTATGCGAATCGGAAATACTTAGGGCTGTTAAAATTGCTCAGTCTCCGGTTGTTCAAAACCGTTTTTACGTGTCGAATTTCAACGAACTTGTAGCAGTCAGACTGACGAAGAAAAACAACAGTTATTGTTTTGAAAAAGAATTTATTTTTTACGAATTACCGTTTAACATTGAAAATATCATATTTGATGAAAATAATGATTTGTGGCTTTGTCAAGGCAAAAATCTTTTACTTGTTGATTTTAACGAAGAAGAAGATATTTTTAAATATTCATCTTATTTTTACGATAGTAACTCAGGACTGCCGGCTTGCAAAATTTATAATGTTTTTGATTTAAACAATACTTTATTCGTAAGTACGGCTTTGGGTTTGTACTATCTGCAAAATAAAGAAGACAAGTTTTCGGAATACAAATTTGCACAATATAAAATAGGATACTTGTCTGAGGTTAAAGACAAGATTGTTATTTCCACCGTCAAAACTGAAAATTATACTTTTCTTCTTACCAATAATACTCTATACAGAATAAATAATTCTACAGAGGAAATAAAATCATTGTTTTTTAACAGCGTTTTTGATTATTATTCCTCAAAACTCTATATTGACAATGATTATATCTGGACTTTTTCCAAAGAAAGAATTTTTTGCGTGAATTATAAAAAATTTAATGATTTTACTTATCCTAAAAACAATTTAATTTTAAAATCAATTAAAATCGGACAGGAAAAATCCCATTATTTATATAATTCCGACAGTATTGTCAAAATTTCTGATACTGTTTATTTAATTCAAAATAAAATAAATTCAAAATCCAATAATATAAATTTTGAGTTTGCTCTGCCTTATTATTGCAAAAGCGATCAAACCAAATTTTTATACAAAATCAGCAAAAAAGAAGAAAACTGGGAAGAATTGAGTAAAAATGTTCTTTCTCTTAGAAGTTTATCGGCAGGAAAATACGAAATTATGGTTAAAGCCACAAATTATTATGGTGTAGAAAGTAATACGATATATATAAAATTCAAAATAAAGAATAAACCTTATTTTTCAATTTTAGCAATAATAATTTATTTAGTTTTACTATCTGTTTTGATATATTTTCTGGCTCATTTAAGGAATGAAAAAATTAAGAAAGAAAAAAGAACGCTTTCGGATATTGTAAAACAAAGGACAAATCAGTTAGAACAACAAAAAGAAGAACTTGAATCTCAGTCAAAAGTTTTGGTTGAACAGAAAAATCTTCTGAAAAAAGAATCAGAAAGACTTGAACTTGCGATTATAGAGTTGAGGCAATTGTCTCTTGTAGCAAGAAAAACTGATAATTCGGTTTTAATTCTTGAAAAAAACGGTAGGATTGAATGGTGGAATAGGGGGTTTACAGATTTGTTTGCATACAAAATTGAGCAATTTAAAAATATTTCTTTCAGAAATGCTTTCGTAAAAATCAGACCGGATATACATCGTGAAATTGCAAATTATACAAAAGATAAAGGAACTATAAGCTATACGACTCAGGAAGTTTTTGACAACGGAGAGGAAATATGGTATCAGTCAACAATTAACCCTGTTTATGATGATAACGGAGAATTATTCAAATTTGTAATTATTGATATAAACATAAGTGAAATCAAAAACGCTGAAAATGTAGTAGTAAAGCAGAAAAATGAAATTAAATCTTTAAATGAAAAATTATCCAAATTAACTGCCGATCTGAGCATCACATCTGAAAATCTTAAGAATTACATAAAATTTGACAAAATTAATCTGATGTATGCCAAATTTTTACACGAAATTTTTACAAAAAATACTGTTATGGACAGTCCTTTTATAAAATATTTTATTTATGACAGACCTCTTGATGAATTATCCGGTGATTTTATATGGAGTATCAATTACAACAACAATTTATACGTTGCAATTGGTGATTCAACAGGTCATAGAGTGAGAGGGACAATTATAAGCGTAATCGGAATATCTGTACTTAAAGAAATCATTATCAGAAATAGCAATGCAGGTTTGGATGAGATACTTAATGTTTTCAATGATAAGTTTTTTTCGATTTTTAATAATTCGGATAATCTTAAAAATCAGGACAGTATTGATTTGGCATTGGTCAGATTATGTCCCGAAGACAAAAGACTTGATTTTTGCGGTGCCAAAATTCCCATGTATCTTATCAGACATGAATTTAAACATACCTTATACTCTTTCGAAGCCGACAGAATAAGTATCGGCTCGAATACAAACAAATCTTTCACTAATCAGTTTACAAAAATCAAAGATTTTGACAGAATTTATTTCACCACTGACGGTTGGATAAATCAACTTGGTAAAATGGGACAGAAAAAATATACAACAAAAAAATTCAAAGATTTTTTATTGACTGTACAAGGCTCTGATATTAAAAATCAAAGAGATTTATTTAAAGAAGAATTAAATAAATGGCGTGGAAATTTTGAACAAGTTGATGATATTTTTATTTTTGGAGCTGAAATAAATTTTTAAATTTGAGAATTTGTTATTTTGCTTAATACTGGTTTAAACCTGTTGATTTTGTTGGTTGGGACATCGACAAAAGCGTGTATTCCCGACATTTCAGATGTCCACACCTAAAATTTTCAACGGTTTTAAACCAAGACCATTTGAATTTTTGCCATTTTAACAATTTGCTGATTGAAATATGAATCCTTTTAAAAAAATTGGTCTTGTTGGCTACGGAAGTTGGGCAACTGCTCTGCTGAAATTATTGACACATTCAAACAGAAGCGTTTATTGGCATATACCAAAACAAGAAGACATCGATTATTTTATTGAAAATCATCGAAATCCTAGATATTTAAGCGAAATTGAGTTTGATACTGAAAAAATAAAAGTTTCAGCCGATATTAATGAAATTGCTAAAAACTCGGAAGTTATCTATTTTGTTGTTCCGTCAGCCTTTTTAGATATTTTTACTGATGATTTAAAGGTTGACATTAGCAAAAAACTTATTGTTTCAGGAATTAAAGGTATAATCCCATCAACAAATTTACTTTTTTCTGACCATTTTAACGTAAAATTCAATATTCCTACCGAAAATATTTCCGTAATTGCCGGTCCGTCACACTCCGAAGAAATATCAAAAGGTCTTTTGACTTATTTGACAATATCTTCAGACAATCTTTACAATGCCGAAACTGTTGCAAATCAATTGGAATGCAACTTTGTCAGGACTTTTATCACAGACGATGTTTACGGAATTGAATATACAGCAGTTCTGAAAAACATTTATGCTCTTGCTGCCGGAATTTGTCAGGGATTGGGATATGGCGACAATTTTATTGCCGTTTTAATTTCGAATGCTATTACCGAAACCGAAAGATTTGTGAGTACCGTTGCACCAAAAGAAAGAAACATATACAGCAGTGCTTATTTTGGCGATTTGCTTGCAACTGCATATTCTAAATATAGCCGTAACAGAACTTTTGGAATGATGATTGGCAAAGGTTACTCTGTTAAAGCCGCTAAACTTGAACTGAATATGATTGCCGAAGGTTATTACGCTACCGAAAGTTTTTTTAAAATAAATTCGCAATTTAATATTTTTATGCCAATTCTCGAAGCGGTTTATAATATATTATATTTTAATAAGCCGGCAAGTTTTGAAATTAAACTTTTGACGCACAAAATAAGATGATTTTAAAATATTTTTGCAATAATGACAACTTTACAATAATTTTTGGCATTTATATTGCTCATAAAAAGTATTAAAAAAAATTGATGAAATCGGTTTTATTTCTACAATCTAACAGAGAACAGACATACTCATTTGCAAAATTTCTGAAAAAGGCAAAAAAATTTGAATTGTTTTACGATAAAAAATCTAATTATCCAAAAGACAAAGAGTTTGATTTCGTCATTCCTTGCGGAGTTGCAAGTACTTCTTTATTTCTGGCTGATAAGGGGATTTTGAAAATTGGTCAGATGACTTTTTCGGAAAATAACTTTATTACTTACGATAAAATTAAAACTCTCAGGATTGTAGAAGGTTTAGGTGTACCAATTCCAAAAACCTTTACAAATAAAAAAGACGTTGATATACTTCCGGTATTTTATAAATCTTTAAGAGAAGATTCATACAGAGAAAGAGGGATTGCCAGAACAGTTTCTGAAATTATTGCTTTAAAATCAAAAACCATTTTTTTTCAGGAACTTATAACGACACCGAGCACTTATTCGGTAGGTTATCTTGCTGATAACGGTAAAATTGTTGCCTCTTTAGCTCAGAAAGAAGTTATTAGTGTTCCTTACCACGGCGGTTCTGCTGTTGTTCTCGAAAAATGGGAAGACAAACGATTATATGAATATACCCAAAGAATTGTTGAAAAAATTAATTACTCAGGCTGGGGACTTGCCGAATATAAATATTGCGACAAACGTGATGATTTTGTATTTATGGAAATAAACGCAAAATTCTGGGCTTCGATTGAATTTACTTTTATTAATAATCCATTATTCCTGAAATTATTGTTTGATATTGACATCAAACAAAAAAATATTAAAAAAGCTGTTTTTATTAACAGAATTATACAGTCCGATTTAAAATACTGGTCAAAAATTATACCTCACTTGTGGAAAAGCAAATGGCTCAAAACAGAACCATTGACAAGTGCTATCAAAGACAGGCTGCAAAATAAACGTAAAAAATAAAATTGTCCGGCTGATATGCGATTTTGTTTTATTCTCTCTTTTCTGATGATATACTGTTTTTCTTTTGCTCAAAACTCAGTTTATATGAATTTAAACGATGCTTCCATACCTCAACAAGCTTTTAATGTCGTAATTAATAATATAGAAAAAATAAATCCTAAAAATCCTTCTGTTATATCTATTATTGATTTTACAAAACCTTCTACCGAAAAAAGATTTTTTATTATTGATTTACAAAAACAAAAAATTCTGCTCAAAACTTATGTAGCTCACGGAATGGGAAGTGGAGATAATTATGCCGAAAAATTTTCCAATACTCCTAATTCAAAAATGTCAAGCGCCGGATTTTATATTACCGGTGATTCTTATATCGGGAAACACGGTTATTCTCTAAGATTGAAAGGAATAGAAAAAGATATTAACGATAATGCCGAAAAACGTGCTGTTGTTATTCATTCTGCATGGTATGTTTCTGAAGATTTTATCAGCAAAAACGGAAGGTTAGGCAGAAGCTGGGGTTGTCCGGCTGTTGATGAAAAAATTGTAAATGAACTTATTGATTTAATCAAAAACGGAACTATTCTTTACATTTACACTGATGACGAAAATTATCGTCAGAAAACAAAATTCAGATAAATACATTTTTCAAAAGCAATAACTTGTTTTTATTATTTACCGCAACAATTTTTGAATTTTTTTCCACTTCCGCA
This sequence comes from Acetofilamentum sp., assembly GCA_020722645.1. Classification (GTDB taxonomy): domain Bacteria; phylum Bacteroidota; class Bacteroidia; order Bacteroidales; family JAFGUD01; genus JAFGUD01. The sequence goes on from DYKL01000050.1 coordinate 13,710, forward strand.
CAAACAAAGGTCGTTTCTGCCGAGTTTCATTTTTCCTTTTAGTTTTTTTGATGCCAATTTTTGATGGAATATTTTTTCTAAGTATTCATAAAGCTCAGGTTGTTTACTTTGCAGTAATTTCGGGTGTTCAAAAAAATACTCGCTAATTACGGGGAAAAACTCAGATTTATCGGTAGCTCCATAAGGATTTATGTCTGATTTATCAGCATTTATTTCTTCGATTTTTTTCTTTATTAAATCAACCCAAGGTATAATGTACTGTTTTTCAAAAAATATTTCCGGAATGCCATCAACAGCACTGTCAGCTTTGTCAAGAAGATGCACAAACTCGTGAATGGCAGTATTTCTTCTGTCTGTCTCATTTTTAAAACCTTTGTGGAGAGCCGATTGTGACAGAATCATCTTGCCTTCCATATAACCTGTTCCGACCATTCCCAGAATTGATGTATCTTTGCCACCTGTCTGAAAATTCTGGTTAAATTTGTCGGGATATATCAAAACTTCCTGCAAATTGTAGTATTTCCATTCAGGGAATGCAAAAATCGGTATGATAGCACTGCTTGCAACAAGAACTCTGTCTGTGTCATCAATTTTTGTGCTGATACCTGTAACTTTACAATTTAACAAAAATTCCTGCACTTCATATTCAAAAATCTTTTTTTCATGTGTAAATAATTTTGTAAGTTGTTGGTTTATAATTATTTTCATT
>DYKL01000487.1 GCA_020722645.1 Acetofilamentum sp.
TTAACAAATTTGCAATGGTTAAAGCCGATGTACTTGAAAATACTCTGCCCAGATTTAATTGAGGGGGCTAAAGAGACAAAGCCGAAATTGGGCTATATTGAAAGTCAAATCGGTATAAATTTTATAGCTGTATTTCCTGAAATCCATAGAGTAGTTTGAACTATTTTAAAACCAACAGGTATTATTTTTTTACTTGATAATAAAAATTTAATGCTTCAAATAGCTCTTGTTTTTCGCAAGTATTGTTGATTTTATATTCTCCAATATTCTTTAACAATGTAAATTTTATCTGGTTTTCTTTGTTCTTTTTATCGTATTTCATAAGTTCCCAAACAGCTTCGTAATCATCATAAACAAGTGGATAGCTTGGAAAATAAGTCGCAAGATACTCCGAAACTTCAAAAAGTGTTTCAAAATCAAGCATTAAATATTTGTTTGACAAAAAAAGCTCGGAAATCAGACCTATTGAAACTGCTTCGCCGTGTAATATATCAACTCCTTTTTTCAGGAAGAAAGATTCTAATGCATGTCCGACAGTATGCCCGAAATTCAAAGCTTCTCGTTCATTTTTTTCAAAAGGGTCAGTTTCAATAAATTTTAATTTAATTTTAGCAGAGTCTTCTATTATATGCTGTAAATATCTGAAATCAATACTTTGAGGGTTAATTGCTTTAATTTTTGTCCATTCTTTTCTGCTTTCTAACAACGAATGTTTCACAATCTCTGCAAATCCGGAAGTTATGTGTCTTTGTGGCAAGGTTTCGACGAATTGTGCTGAAATAATATTAGCTACGGGATTTCTGAAAGTACCTATTTGATTTTTTATTTCGTCTAAATTTATTCCGTTTTTACCACCAATTGCAGCATCTACTTGAGCAATCAAACTTGTCGGGATATTTATAAAATCAATTCCTCTTTTAAAAGTTGATGCTACAAATCCACCGATATCTGTAATAACTCCACCACCCAAGTTAATCAGCAGCGATTTTCTGTCTGCTTTTATATTTGTCAGATAATTCCATAAAAAAGTAGTTGTTTCAATTGACTTTGATTTTTCTCCGGCAGGTATTTCAATCATTACAGGAGAACGTTCAAAAGCATCTGAAATTTTTTCATAACAATGTTTTGATGTGTTTTCATCGGCAAGCACAAAAATTTTATCCTCTTTGTAATTTTGAGTATATTGGGTCAGATCTTTAACTATGTCTGTAGAAAAAATATTGATGCTTTTCATAATTTACAAAATAAAAAAAGTCAGCATAAGCGCTGACATATTAACAATTTATGACATAAACAAAAACTTGTTTATAAACTAAATATCGTTTTTTCTTTTTGTTTTTTTTGAAAAGAAACTTCTTAAAGCTAAACCAACCCCGCTTAATAACAGAAAAATCAAACCTCCGTCAATCGGAATATCCTGCGGTGGGGGAGGTGGTGGTTGTCCTATTGCTGAAAGCACCGGAAACAATATAAAAGCTATTGTTAAAATTAAATAAGTTGTCCTGTTTTTCATAACATTTTAGCTAAAAATCTTAATCAAAATGATTTGCAATAATAATATAAATTTTTAAAAAAGCTAAATTTTTTTTAAATTAATTATTTTGTCAATTTTTTGTTTTGTAGATGTCTTGTTTTATCTCTTATAGTTTTTTTTTCGATATTTTTTTCAATGGCTTCCGTCAGACTTATACCTGTTTGATTTGCTATGCAAGCAACTACAAATATAACATCAGCTAATTCATCTGCTAAATTATAGTCTTCGTCATTTTTTTTTGATGATTGTTCTCCGTATTTTCTTGCCATAATTCTTGCAACCTCACCTACTTCTTCGGTCAGAATAGCCATATTGGTCAATTCATTGTAATATCTTACTCCATAAGTTTTTATCCAGTCATCAATTTGTTTTTGTAATTTAGCAATAGTCATACCAATTTTTTTATTTTCAAAAGTTAATTCAGTTTTCGTATATTTCCCTTCTGGGCAGTAGGGTTTTGTTTATTTTTTTTTACAAATACTAAGCACCGCTGGGCATTTTTTTATAAATAAACGACAATGTCATCATTCATCATCCATCATTCATCATTCATCATTCATCATTCATCATTCATCATTCATCATTCATCAT
>DYKL01000051.1 GCA_020722645.1 Acetofilamentum sp.
AGGTGTTTTCACCTGCAACCACTTACGAAAAGACTTGCGGATTTAAGGTTATTTATAGAAGTTTTTACAATTTTTTTAAAAATCGGCTTTTTGGCAAGAAATATGTAATAAAAATCAATGTGAAAGCAAAAATTCGGGTATTCATATTATTAGTTTTTTTAATTTCTGGAAATCTTAACGCACAAGAAAAATTCGAAGAATTGCAGAAGAATTTGTATGCTCATATCGAAACTGTAGGATATGACATTGTTGCGTTTAAAATGGCAGAAGAACTTTTTTTGGCAACAATAGATATAAGTCCATCAACTGCATCAGAATACGGAGCAATATGCAATCAGATAGCTACCAATTTAGGCGATTCGATACTAATTGCCCGAAGCCAAAACCTCAGAGGAATAAGTTTTATGAAACAAAAAACTTATTTTATGGCAACTCAATCATTTTTTGAAGCTTACGAAATTTATATAAAGTATGACAACAAAAACGAAATTGCTTTTACCCTTCTTAATATCGGAAGTTCATACATTGAACAGGATTTAGAAGACATAGGGGAATCAAAAATTCATGATGCCCTAAAAATCTACCGCCAAATTGGTGATTCAACAGGCGTTGCAGACGCTTATACTCTTTTAGGCAGAGCAAATTTAGACATTGATAATAAATTAGCTTGTTCATATTTTGAATATGCCGAAAAGCTTTATGATTCATTAAAACTTCAGACATCTCTTGCCTCAGCTTTCAATCTGCATTCAAAAGCTTTTATGAATTTAAGCAACAATGAACTTGCCATAAACTATCTTATGAAATCTTTAACGATTTTCAAAGAGCAAAAAATAGAATTAAAACAAGCCGAAACTTATCTGATAATAGGAGAAGTGTTTTATACAGACAAATTATTTGATAATGCATTGACGTATTTTTATCTGGCACGTGACATTTTTGATGCAAAACTTTCGACAGAACATGTTGCAGAAGCAAGTTTGAAAATTGCTTTGACATATTTGAAAAAAAATGATTACAACAACGCTATAATGATTGCCAATAAAACAGTTGAATTAGCTGAAATGCATAATAATTTTCAAATAAAAAGTTCTGCCTATAAAATTATTTCTGATTCATATCTTGCTTTAAATAACAAAGAAAATGCATTAAAATACAGCCTATTATATCAAGAAGCTTTAATCGAATACTACGAACAAAAAAGCAGCCGTAATTTTTCTGCTTTTCAGATGAATTTAGAGATTCAAAGTAAACAGCAAGAAATTAAGTATCTTTTGATTGAAAACGAAAAAGAAAAATTGCAATTTATTCAAAAACAGGCAAAAAGAAATTACGTGTTTTTTTCAATTATCGGTTTTCTTGTGCTACTTTACTTAATATTTCTGATTTTCAGAAACAGAGAAAGAACAAAGGCTGAATCAAATCTTCAGAGAAGTAATTTACTTCTGAAAGCAGAAATAGATGAACGTCGAAAAGCCGAGTTAGACGCACAAAGCAAAGAAGAAAGATATAAATTGCTGTTCAGAAAAACTCCCATTGGAATTCTTCAGTTCAACGATGATTTATTAATAACTGATGCCAATGAAAGATTCTCCGAAATTTTTAATATTCCTACAAAAGAAGCAATTAATAAGCATATTAACAGAATTTTTAATCGCCAGATAGTTCAGGATATTACTAAACTTTTTAATTCAAGCGATGAGATACTAAAAGCAACAACAGAAATACCTACTAAAAAAGAAGTAATATATGTATCATTAACGGTAAAAAAATACATTATCTGGACTAATGAAGGTCAAATTAGCGGCGGAATTATAATTTTAGAAGATTTTACAGAACATAAAAAAGCTGAAAGATATTATAAAGCAAACATATTATCTAAACAAAAACTTATTAAGCAATTACCAGATGACTTAATTTTACTTGATAACGAATATAATGTTTTAGAAATACATTTTCCTGATGCACCTGAACGTGAAATTGGGGTTGCTAGACTCGAAGATGTTTTTACGGAAAGACACTCCGGAGTTTTTAAAAGTCATCTTTTAAATGCCATTAATTCTCAAAAAAACACTCAATTCTTTTATTCTGACGGTTCTGAAAATTTTTTAGTCAGAATAATACCTACCAAAGAAGTAAATCTGATAATAATAAGCCGTTTTGAAGCCGAAGCACAAGACGCCGGAATAATAATCAAATCAGCCGAAGATACTCCAAAAACAACAAAAGAAAGATATTTAAAAAATTTACAGGAAGATATTGAAAATGAACTTTTGCCTATTTACCAGAATATTCAACGAGGATTATCATTCATCATGATTAAAAACTTTGCCGAAAAAATTGTCGATATCGGCAAAAAATATAACAACAACAAAATAAAAGAATACGGAGATGATTTATTCGATTCTGTGACTTCTTTCAATGTTGTAAAAGTGAACAAACATTTAGAAGCTTTCCCTTCTCTTATTAGCCAATTTATGGGAATTGGCACAAAATTTATTCAAAATTAAAAATCCAATTAGGACCAAGTTTATAAAGTTAATAGTGCATAGTGCATAGTGCATAGTGCATAGTGCATAGTACATAGTTAATGGTGCAATAAAGGCTTCAGCCAAAAATGAAATAATGAAAAAATTTAACAATGAAACCATGAAATAATACAAATAGATAAATCGACAAACTTTCTAAATTATCTCGAAATGGTCTTTATCTGTAATTTTTTCGCAATAAACACATTTTAAAGACACAGGATTTTTTGAAGCAACCGTAAATTTAGTCTTGACTTTTTCAAAATTAGTGATACATTTTGGATTAAAACACTTTACAATACCGTTAATTTCATTAGGTACTTCAACTTTCATCTTTTCAACAACCTGATAATCTTTAATAATGTTTAGGTTGGCTTCGGGAGCGACAAGTGCAATTTTGTTGATTTCTTCTTGTTTGAAAAACTTATTTTCAATTTTTACAATCGCTTTTTTACCCAATTTTTTACTTTCAAGATTGCTACCAAATGTTATTTGATTTTCACTGTTTTCCAAATCCAAAATTCTTATAACATTGAATAAATCTTTTGCCGGAATATGGTCTATTACAGTTCCGTTTTCAATTGCAGAAACTATCAATTCTTTTTTTGACATAAAAAATATTTTTTAGTGCCTGAAATACCGTTTTTTACGAATATTTAATTTTGATACAAAAATATGCCTTAATTTTCAATTTAAAAAATTATTTTTGCAAAAAAAAGTACTTCACAAATAAAATCAGAAAAATGAAAAAATTTGTTGTTTTTATAATTGTTTTTAGTTCTATTTTTAATGTTTACTCTCAATATAAGACATTTAAAGCCTCTGTTTTAATGAATGAGCAGACTGGTTTTAATTTTTTTACAGGTTCAGATTCAAAATATTATTTAACAACTCCAAAAGCACTTGGCTCAGGCATTTATGACTTTTCAGGTCAATATAACATTAAAAGTATCTGGTTATTTAGCCCCGAAAAATACCCAATTGGTGTAGCTACTACATTAGGTTTAAAAATCACCAAATTCAGATTTGTAAACAATCTTTATTTTGGCGTCGATACACCCGGCATTTTCATAGACAACAGCACAAATCATTATTACAACGACTTTTTTTTCAGCCGTCACGGCAGCAAACTTGTTACAGGTAAATTATTTGTGCCAATTATGTTGTATTTACCGGTTCACAAGTGGTTTAACTCAAATAAAGACAATTTCGGAATTTTTGCAGGTGCTTTTTACGACGGATATTTATTTGCTTATCATAAATTATATTACGATCAAAACGGACAACTAGAAAAAAACAAAACAAAAAATAAATACATAAAACAGTATTTCAACAAAAACGGTTTTGGGCTTAGAGGCGGCTTAAAAATTATGAATATTTTTATTTACGGACAATATTTAATTACTCCTATTTTCTCTGATATTCTTCCGATAGATATTCACGAAACCAAAATCGGATTGTACTATTACTTTGATTGGTCTGACAAAATTCCTGACATTGACGAATTTGACTTTGATAACGACGATGGTACAGATGCAAAATAATATTTACTGATTTTTTCAATATTTCAACCTGCTGACAAAAAAAACTCTTCTTTTACTACCATCGTTGGTATTTTTGATTTTCTGGAAACCATTGGTTAAGTAGTAATTATCGTACCAGTAAATTATATCGGCAAATGAATATCTTATTTCTTCATTTGGATTTGATGTTGATAAAAAACTATAATTTTCTTCTTTTATAACATCACCCGATAAAGAATATTCGGTTGAAACAATTTTGTTTCGGTTCATAAACAAAAGACTTATAAGATTTCCATTTACAGAAACAGTTATAAATTTTTTCGGAAAATATGGTTTATAATTTTGCCACATATTTACGGTTTTATCCCAAACAAGATTTCCCATTTCATCAAAAACAACTACTGTTGCGTGAGTATATTGATAGCCGTCAAAAACCTGCTCGGTTTGAGTATCATTACCATTATTTGTTGTTTCGGTTCGATATGTCGGATAAAAAGCTTCGCCAATATACAAATATAATGAATCAACTTTCATAATATCGTGGCTTGTAATCATATAACTCATTGAAAAATTTTTACCTTTTGCTTTCTTTTTCTCTTTTTTCTTTTCAATTTTTTCGACTCTACGGTCAGGCAGATATGATAAAAAATTAGCGAAATCGGTAAAATTGTAATATTTTATATAATTCACGTATTTTTTATTTGCCTTTGCAAAATACATTCCTTCCGACCAACTGAAATTTTTCTTGGAATAAGTTCCATAAAAGATATAAACATCATTACCAACAGATACAGCATTAACTTCGTTCAGATATGTATCTAAATTTTTATTTAAATCCAAAGTTGATAATAATTCACCGTTTTTATCAAAAAACAATATATAAGTATTTTTGTAACCGGTTTGATAAGCACTCACATAAACAAAATTTTCATTGTTTTTTACAACCTTCATTTTATCGAAATCTATATTTTTTTCTTTATATCCGTCCAGATAAAATGGTATAACTTTTTGTTCACCGGTTTTGATATCAAATGTTGCTATCGCATAATTGTTTTTGATTGAAAAATTAAAAAACACTAGTTCGTCAATTGCTGTCATTTCAGAAATATTTGTTTTGGGTGCCAAATAGCCTGAATTTTTTATAAATGTCATATCCGAAACATTTATTTTAACAACAGTAAATCCATTTCTTGCCGAAGTAAATCCAAAATACAGCAATGAATCTTCATCTGTGTAGTACAATCTTAAATGCTGTCTTTTAGGTATATCCAATAAAATTTCTTTGATTTTCACAAAATTAGTATCATATTTTTCAACTTTATAGATGTTGCCGGTCTTTGTCTCCGATAAAATTATTAATCCCAAAGTATCAAATTCAAATAATGTGTGATTAATATAGGCATCTTTTGAACTGAATTCCAAGCGGAAATCTTTATTGTTTTGAGAAAAACCATTTGTTGCAGAAAGCAACAAAACTCCAATTATTATAATTTTATATCTCATTTTTTATCAATTTTAAAAATTATTGATAAAAATAACACTTAATTTCGATTTTCAATACTTAATTTTAAAAATTTATTTATTTTTGGATAAAAAAAATTGAAATGAAACGAACATTATTTTACACATTAGCAGTATTCATATTTATTTCGTGTAATACTCAAAAAAACATCAATCAAGTAGTTTACAATGAAGCAGTTAAAAGTAAAATTTTAATTGGGGAAATTAATCGTAAAGGAATGCAGAAAAAACCTTTTAAAGAGTGGTATAATGCGGAATATGAATCATATACTCCTAATGAAAAAACAATAGCAAATTTACAAAAATATATGCAGGAAAATTCTGAGTTTATAATAGTTTTGGCAACCTGGTGTCCCGACAGCCGCCGAGAAGTACCACGTTTCTACAAAATTATTGATTTAATAGGTTTTGATGAAAGTAATATTAAGGTTTACGCTGTTGACAGAGATTTCAAAGCTAATGACATAGACATTAAAAAATACGATATTAAAAAAGTGCCTACTTTTATTTATTATCATTACGGCTACGAAGCAGGCAGAATTATCGAAACTCCTAAGACTACAATAGAAGACGATTTGTTTGAGTTTACAAAAGTAAAAGGGAAATCAAAATAAAATAGCAAAAACATTCGCATTTCTATGAGGTCAAACTCGACAAAGGGCTCTGATTGTTAATTAAATTGTCAGATTATCGAAAACTTCAAAAAATTGCTGTCTTTTGCGCTGGGAAATAGGGATTTCAGAATTATCTGATAAAACAATATATCCCCCGTCTTTTTTATCGAAACGTGTGATAAAATTCAAATTTATCAGATGAGATTGATGGGGTCTGAAAAAACCAAAGGGTAAGAGCATCTCTTCGTAATCTTTGAGCGAACCGACAACTAATATTTTTCTGCCATCGTTTATGTAAAATGTTATGTAAGAATTATCTGACTGACAATGGATTATATTCTGAACATTGACTAAATAAATACTTTCTTGTGTTTTAAGTACAATTTTTTTAGTTTCTTGAGCAATATTCTGAAAATTTGTAAACAAGGCATCTAATTTAAGTGCCTGATTATGAATATTCATCTCGGTAATAGCCTTTTGAACAGCATTTTCAAATTCGGCTGAATTTATAGGTTTCAGGATATAGTCAATTGCACTGAATTTAAAAGCTTCTACCGCAAAATCTTTGTAACCAGTTATAAATATAATTTTGAACTCAATTTTTGGTAGTTTTCGCAAAATGTCGAAACTTGTGCCGTCTGTCAATTCAACATCTAAAAAAGCAATATCAGGTTTTAGAGTCTTTAATACATATAAACCTTCATCTACGTTCATAGCTTCTCCAGAAATTTTAATATTGCTGAATTTTGAATTTAACAAATTTCGAACAACGTTTCTTTGAGCATCTTCGTCATCAATAATTACGGCTTTAATCATACTTTAAAAATTAATAAATAATTATATTTTAAATCTATAAATCAGCGGGTAATGTAATTTTCACTTTTGTTCCCTGATTATTATTACCTGATATTTCAATACTTGCTTGTTTTTTATATTTTTTTGAAATAATATTCAATCTTTCTTTATTAATTGAAATAGAATAAGAATTACTTTTGTAATCAGGCTTATATCCCACCCCATTATCAATAATTTCAATTACAAGATTATCATTATTTTGATTCAGGTTTATTAAGATTAAACCTTTGTAATCAATTTCTTTGAATGCGTGTTTGATACAATTTTCGACAAAAGGTTGCAAAATCATCGGAGGAAAATTTATAAATTCGGTTTCGATGTTTTTGTCTATATTTATCTGATAATCAAATAGATTTTGGTTTCTTCTTTGTTGAATTTTAAGGAATTTTTCTACAATTTCGAGTTCATCTTCAAGTGAAATAAAATCACTTGCAGTAGCTTTTATTGATAATCGCATCAATGAAGAAAAATCAGACAGATAATCAGAGGCTTCAACCGCGCGGTTTTCTAATATAAAATTTTGAGCTGTTACGAGTGAATTTGAAATAAAATGAGGGTTCATCTGCAAACGCATAATCTTCTGATTTAGTTCAATTCTCTGCATTTCTGCTTTATTTTTTAAAAATTTTCTTATTACTACAAAAACAATCAGCCCAAAAATCAGAGATAAGCTCAAAAAGGCAATTAAAATATTATTTTTTTTCAATTTCTCGTTTTTAAGCTGATTTTGGTTGTCTAATTCATTTATCTGATATTCAAGTATTTTGGTCTGGTACTTTTTGTTTAATTCGTCTATTCTTTGTTGATTTTCAATACCAATAAGAGAATCTTTCATTTGTATATATTCATACAAATATATGATTGCAGAATCATATTTATTTATCTTATAATAGTAATCTGCATAAAGTTTACTTAGTTCTAAATATGTTTTAAAATCTTTAATTTCTATTGCAATAGTCCTTGATTTTGTTAAAAATTCATCTACTTTTTGTACTTGGTTGCTTCTTAAATATGAATCGGCAATATTTCTGTATACCCAGGCAAGTCCTTGTTTATTACTTAATTGCAGAAAAATTTTCTCTATTTCAAAATACAAATTTAGAGCTTTTTCAAATTCATTTTCAGCCGAATAAATAGCAGCAATATTTTGAAGTGTAATAGCGTAATTCAGTTCATTACCCAGACTGTCAAAAATGCTTAACGCTTTATTATAATAAAACAAAGCAGAATCGGGGTTGTCTTTTTGTTCTTCAAATGAAACACCTATGTTGTTGTAAGTTGTTGCAAGTGTTTGGTAATCTTCTAACTTAAGTTTTAAGCTTAATGATTTTTTGAAATAACCAATACTTTGTTCGTAAAGCCCCATTTCCTGATATAAAACGCCCAAATTGTTGTAAATTTTGGAACAGCCTTCATAATATTCAATTTTTTGGAATGTTTCCAAAGCAGAATTATAATAATTTATGGCTTCTTCATAATTACTTGTTAATTCGTAAGTTACAGCAATATTTGACAACATTTTTGCAATGTTTAATTCATCTGAAATTTCTTTGTAAACAGTCAACGAATAATCAAAATACTTTTGAGCTAAAATAAAATTACTTTTTTGGTAAAAAACTAATCCTATTATATTCAAAAAATCTGCATATTTTTCCTTACTTAAGTTATCATTGGCATATAAATCAGCTAATTCAGCATATTCAATAAGTTTAGATAATGAATCGCTGTTTATTTCTTTCAAAACTTCCAAATAAAGAGAATGCTTAAGCGAATCATCAGTCATAGGAAGAACTCTAAGCAAAGAATCAATTTTTTCAGCATAAACAAATAAACCGGTAATTAGAAAAATCAATATCAAAGAAATTTTCATAAAATTTATCTCAAAATTTAATTTGCAAAAATACAATTTATAATCAAATAATGAAAAAAAGACTACAAATTCAAACAAAAGTCTATCGAATTCATAAATTTTGAAATCTTATAAAAAATATGAGCTTTTTTTGAAAAAATTTAATTAACTAATTCTAAAATACATTATTATGAAACAAGTCAAGTTTATTTTTATGATTATTTTTATTTCAGGATTATTTTTCACTTCCTGTAAAAAAGACAAAAAACCTACAATAACTGTTGAATTTATAGACGGTTCGGGAGGTTGGTACGGTGATACTGTTAAACTGAATATTACAGTATCTTCAGAAGAAAATTTTACTGTAAATATTACGAATGACCACGATTCCCAAAGTTTTCAAGAAAATTATGCATCAGGCTCAACTACAATCACTTACGGCTATGCAATTCCTAATGATTTAGCAGAAGGTGACAAAGTTAAAATTACAATTGTAGCAACAAACAACGAATCGCTTCTATCTGAAACAGTAGAAAAAGAAATTTCAATTACAAATGAAGGTACAGGTGAAACTATTGTTCACGAAGGTACTATAACTGCTGATGAAACTTGGAGTGCTTCTAATGTTCACGTTGTAGAAGGAACATTTTACGTTTCAGGTTGTACACTTACTATTGCTCCCGGAACTGTAATCAAAATGAATGCTGGTTCTGCAATGTATATTGGTGATGAACCTAACTCAAAGTTAATTGCACAAGGTACAGATAGTCAGCCAATTACTTTCACATCAGGCTTATCAGAAAAGAACCCGGGCGACTGGGACAGAATATATTTTGATTCCGGCACTTTAAGTTCTTCTGTAATGGAATACTGTGTCGTTGAATATGGCGGAGGCGACGATTATTACAATTATATGTTAGGTTTAAGAGAATGCGAAATTTCTATTAAAAACTCGACTTTTAAAAATTCTGCAAGCAGAGGCATAGCTGTTATGTATTTGGCTAATTTAAGTACATTTACAAATAATACAGTTGAAGAATGCAGTAGTGATTTAATGTCTTTAGAACCTAATGCTGTTCATACTTTGGGAACAACAAATACTTTCAATTCAACTACACAAGGTATTATGATTGATGCTAAATCATCAAGTACATTTTCTTTACAAAATGCAACTTGGTACAAACAAACAGTTCCGTATATTTTGAATGATTATTTGGAAATAGAAAGTGCAAACGGCTCAACTTTGACAATTGAACCCGGAGTAACAATAAAAATTCAATCAGGATTTGGTATTAGAGTTGGTGATGGCGAACAGGGTGCTCTTATTGCTGCCGGAACATCAAGTCAGCCGATAACATTTACTTCTGCAAATTCAACTGTGGCTGCCGGAGATTGGGAATTTATAGCTTTTTTTGAAAATTCAATCAATACATCAAAATTGGATTATTGTGTTATTGATTATGCCGGTGGTGATGAATATTACGATTATGCCGTCTTGGTAAAAAATTGCGAAATCAAAATTGATAATTCAACTATCAGAAACTCAGCTTCTTCGGGTATAGTTCTTGATTATGGTGCTAAATTTTTATCTTTCACTAATAATACAATCGAAAATTGTGCTACATATTTAATAGAAATCGAACCTAATGCAATTCACACTATCGGAACAGGAAATACTCTTACAACAAGCGATTATGGCGTTTATATCGATGACGATGATTATACATTACTTTCAGAAGTAACTTGGCCTGAACTTACTTGTTCGTATATAGTTGATGGAAGTATTAGTATAGGCAATGAAAATGGAAGCGGTGCTGTTTTGAGAATTGCTCCGGGTGCAAGTTTCAAGTTCAAAACCGATGCGAACTTTGATATTGGTTATCATGCTGCTCAAATCTTTTTTGAAGGCACTGCCGAAAAACCTATTACTTTTACAACAGGTTACAATACTGTTCAAGCCGGTCAATGGGATAATTTGCGTTTTAAAAGTAATTTAGCTCCGGGTTCTATACTTGATTATTGTAATATTATTTACGGTGGCGGAGATAGTAATTATCAAGGGAATATATACTTAAATACTAATAATCTGACTATCCAAAATTGCGAAATTTCTAATTCAGCAAATTACGGAATTTATATGTATAATAGTGCTGCTCCGGCTAATTCAGATTGGCAAACTGTTAACAATTTTCACGATAATGCTTCTGGTGATTGGAACAATTAAAATAATAATTTGTTAATTATTCAATTACTCTATTAGCTAATTATTGATTTTTTATGTGTTACTAATTTTTATTTAACAAACTGAATTTCATAATTAGTTGATTTATATTACTTTCAGATTGCAAAGTCGAACTAACTAAAAAATTTACACTAAATCAACACAGCTAAGTAACTGTTAAGAAATAACTTGTTTATTTGATATTTTTAATAACCACATAGACACATAGTTCACATAGATTATTAAATATGTTATTTCGTAACAATCCCTAAGTATAAAATATAAAAAAGAGCTTAATAAATTTTTATTAAGCTCTTTTTTTATCTAAATCTGATACTTATACCCTACTCCTTTGATGGTTTTAATAGTATCTTCGCCGATTTTTTGTCTGATTTTTCTGATATGAACATCAATTGTCCTGTCTCCAACAAAAATATTTTCACCCCAGATTTTTTCGTAAATTTCTTCTCTTGTAAAAACTCTGTCAGGCTTTGAAACCAACAAAGACAATATTTCAAATTCTTTTTTGGGCAAAATAATCTCTTCGTTGTCTTTAAAAACAATAAATTTTTCTTTGTCAATAATCAGATTTGTACTTACTGTTGGTTCAATCTCAATATTTTCAACATCTTTACGTCTGAGAAGCGATTTTATTTTAGAAATTAATAATTTAGGTCTTATAGGTTTTGTGATATAATCATCAGCTCCGGCATCAAAACCTGCAATTTGAGAATAATCTTCGGCTCTTGCAGTTAAAAAAGTAATGATAATATCATTAAATTCCTGATTTTTACGGATTTCCTGACAAGTTTCAATTCCGTCCATTTCGGGCATCATAACATCAAGAATAATCAAATCGGGTTTGTACGATTTTAAAATTTCGAGAGCTTTGATACCATTATCGGCAGTCTGAATTTCATACCCTTCTTGACGAACATTATAACTGATAAATTCAAGAATATCAGGGTCATCATCAACTAAAAGAATTTTTTGTTGCATATTATAAAAAAATATAACTATTGTACTTTTTGTACTAATCTGATACCAATTTGACCGTCTTTTATTGACGATAAAAGATTGTAACGTCTTGTAAAATTAAGCATATCAACAGGAGCATTGAAATAACCACCCTTATAAACACGGTTCATTCCTGTTTCAGGTCCTCTGGGGTCTGTATCCGGCGAATTTGAATAATATTTTACATCGTAATAATCCCAGCACCATTCATAAGCATTACCTTGAATATCATAAAGACCTAGACTATTAGGACTTTTGGTTCCTACTTCGTGCGGAATACCGCCTGAGTTGTCTGAAAACCAAGAAAATTCATCAAGTTTCTGGTAGTTATTGCCTTTTGTTCCGCCTTTTGCAGCAAATTCCCATTCAGCTTCGGTTGGCAATCTAAAACCATTAGCATCCCAGTTTACGTTCATTATTTTCATTCCAGAGCTATCAACTTTAATATCGTAAACTTTGTCCATATTAAAACGAGCACTCAACCAGTTGCAATATAAGACAGCACCTTCCCAGCTTACGTTTATTGCCGGTAATTTACCTCTACCGTAACCGCCGTCTCTTAACATCGGATAACCGGTTGCACTACAGAACAAATCGAACATTTCAAAAGTAACTTCATATTTTGACATCATAAAACTTGAGACAGTAACCTGATGTTCGGGCTTTTCGTCAATATTGTTTGAACTTGTAGAACCCATCAAAAACGTGCCTCCATCAACCAAAATCATTTCAGGTCTCTGAGAAATTGAAATTAATGGCAACAAAACCAATAAAAAAATAAAAATTCGTTTCATAGTTATTATTTTAAAGTTAAAAGATTATTGTTTAATTTTAAATTATAATTTTCAGCTAAAATTTTCAAATAATTATATGCTGCTTCATAAGAATTTTCGATTTTTTCGTCCAAAATAGCATCTTTTAATTCATCTTTAAGAACACCGACTATCTTTGAAGGTTGCAAATCAAGAAGTTTCATAATTTCATTACCGTCAATTGGTGGTTGCCAATTACGTATAAAATCTTTTTCTGCCACTTCCTTTATTTTTTTTCTTAAAATCTGATAATTCAACAAAAATTTTTGATGTTTATCCTCAAATTGAGTTGTAATATCAGATTCTGTTAGTGTTAAAAGAGCATCTAAATCTTCGCCTGCATCATAAATCAGCCTTCTGATTGCCGAATCTGTTGTTTCGTCAGTTACTAAAGAAATAGGACGATGATGCATTTCAACAAGTTTGCGGACAAATTTCATTTTTTCGTTCAAAGGCAATTTCATTTTTCTGAATATTTCAGGTACCATATTTGCCCCGACGTTCTGATGATTATGAAAAGTCCACGAATTGTCCACAAATTTTTTAGTTTTTGGTTTTCCGATATCGTGCAGAATTGCTGCCCATCGCAACCATAAATCATCGGTGTTTTCGCTTATATTGTCCAAAACTTTAATAGTGTGATAAAAATTATCTTTGTGATATATATTATTAACGACATCAACACCCGCTAAATTATACATTTCGGGAAATATAATTTCAAGCAAACCGCTTTTAAACAGCAAATTAAAACCTATCGAAGGTCTTTCGGACATTATTATTTTGTTTAGTTCGTCGCTGATTCTTTCTTTGGAAATTATCTTAATACGCTCTTTATTTACTGATATGGCTTTGAAAGAATTATCGTCTATTTTAAAGTTCAATTGAGTTGCAAATCTTATTGCCCGCATCATTCTCAGTGGGTCATCGCTAAAAGTAATGTCAGGGTCTAAGGGAGTTTTGATGATTTTCTTTTCCAAATCTTCAATTCCGCCAAAAGGGTCTAATATTTCACCGTAATTTGATTTGTTTAATGATATTGCAAGTGTATTAATGGTGAAATCTCTACGATTTTGGTCGTCTTGCAGTGTACCGTTTTCTACTATCGGTTTGCGGGAATTTCTTTGATATGATTCTTTTCTTGCCCCTACAAATTCATATTCAAAACCTTTGTATTTGAACATCGCCGTACCAAAATTTTTGAATATTGAGACATTAACGTTATGACCTAATTTTTTTGCTAATTTTTCAGCAAAATCAATACCACTGCCGATAATCAAAAAATCTATATCTTTCGATTTTCTTTTCAAAAGCAAATCTCTCACATAACCGCCTATAACATAAACATCTACTTTTAAATTTTCAGCTAAATCCGAAACAGTTTCAAAAAATTTGTTCTTTATAACTTTTTTCATGTGTAAATAATTTTGTAAGTCGTTGATTTGTAATTATTTTCATTC
>DYKL01000488.1 GCA_020722645.1 Acetofilamentum sp.
AAGCAATTAACAGAAAAATTGTTTAATTTTTTGTATATTTGTAAAAAAATAAGTGAAATAATTTTATTTAAAAATTTATTTCAAATTAATTGTTTCAAATTAATTAAAACAAACAAAGACATGAACAAAAATGATAAAAAAATAATATCTGATATTGTGCATGAAATAAGTGTAATTCCGGACAAATATCTACAAACTTTACATGCAATTATTCATTCTTTCAGAAACAATTTACCCGAAAATCTTAAAAAAATCGAAAAAAATCTTGATGAAAATTCTATTTGGGATGAATTAATTGATGAAATAAATACAAACAGAAGATTGAATAATATTGAGAAAACAAATTATTAAAAAATGAACAAAGTTCTTCTTGATAGTGATATTATTTCATTTATAATGAAAAACAATGAAAATGTGGTAAAAAAATACAATAGTTACATTTCCAAAAATAATTTTGTTTACATTAGCCGTATTTCAGTGATTGAAATTTTAGGTGGTTTAAAATCCAAAAATGCTAAAAAACAAATAGAACAATTTAAAAATTTTATCTCAAATAATCATATTTTAGATACTGATGAAGCATCTGCTGAACTTGCATCTGAATTTTATGCCGAATTGAGAAAAAAAGGCAAACATAGCGGAAATTATGATATAATAATTGCAGGAATTGCAGCAAGCAATAATCTGACTTTAATTTCAAACAATATAAAAGACTACGAAAATATAAGCGGGTTAAGACTTGAAAACTGGACTATTTAATAAAGCAGAAGCAATTAACAGAAAAATTGTTTAATTTTTTGTATATTTGTAAAAAAATAAGTGGATACTGGTTTTAACCTGTTGATTTTGTCGGTGGGGACACCGACAAAAGCGTGTTCACCGACATTTCAGGTGTCCGCACCTAATTTCAACGGTTTTAAACCAAGACCAATATTTCCAATATGACAAAGAGTGGGTAAATACCACGTAAAATAGTCCTGCTGGAAGCAACTTGCCTGCATTAATAGCCTGATGTTCAATTAAGAACAATGTACAATTAATTGCACTTAGGAATTAAAAATTTACATATTACTTTCAATTCAAGCAAGATATTTCCAATATGACTGAGGGTGGAGGTAAATTCCACCTTAAATTCCATTGTTTAATTCAAGTGCGAAACTTCAGATTTTAAAAAAACAAATAAAACAATTGAACTTTAATAAATAGAAATGAACTATTTTTTTTCAAATATTAAATATTTACTTGATAATAACAGGTTTGAAAATTTTCAGATTTCTGCTGAAAGACTATATAAATTGGTTTTGGGAAATAAAAGAACTTCATTAAATACTGCCGTAAAAATTTCAGAATTTACTCAAATAAAAATTGATGATTTAATTTATAAAGATTTAGCTAAAATTGAAAAAATTAAGGAGAATTTTGATTTGAAGTTTCTCGTCTGCGATATAGACGGTGTTTTAACTGACGGAGGTATGTATTATTCACAATCGGGCGATGAAATGAAAAAATTCAACACAAAAGACGGAATTGCCATAAAAAATGTAATTAAAAACGGTATTAAAGTCGGCTTTTTAAGTTCAGGCATTAACGCAAACATTATTGAAAACAGGGCAAAACTTCTGGAAGTAGAATATGTTTACGTTGGCACCTGGAAAAAATTAGAAATTCTACAAAAATGGTGCGAAGAATTGAATATAAACCTAAAAAATGTTGCTTACGTAGGTGATGATATAAATGACATAGATGTTATAAAAAATGTCGGTTTATCTGCCTGCCCTTCTGACGCTATTGATTCAGTTAAAAAAGAAACAGACATAATACTTTCAAAAAAAGGCGGCG
Source organism: Acetofilamentum sp. (assembly GCA_020722645.1). Classification (GTDB taxonomy): domain Bacteria; phylum Bacteroidota; class Bacteroidia; order Bacteroidales; family JAFGUD01; genus JAFGUD01. The sequence continues at coordinate 1,840 of DYKL01000488.1, forward strand.
ATGCTTGTTTGAGAGAGTTTGTTGATGAATGGTTGTTTAAACAATAAATAAAACGAACATTCAATAAGCCAATAATTCGTTAATTTTTCAATTAGCAAATTATTGATTTTCAATCAATTACTAATTTGTTACACGTACAAAATCAATTTGCTGAATATTAACGAATTACTTCAAAATATACCGAACTATTGAATAAGCAATAATTTATAAAATATTTTATCAAAAATGTTTTTAACGGAACTTACTTACAACTTTTCAGGTTTTACAGGCGATAGCTAAGA
>DYKL01000489.1 GCA_020722645.1 Acetofilamentum sp.
TATAGCACATAAAGGGAGTTCCGATATTGTTTAATCTAAAAATTTTTAAAAATGGAAAAAATTGTGCGTTGTAATGTAGGTATTTTAAATGCTAAATAACAGCAAATTTATAACTTGCTTTTCACCATTATTTCTCTGAAATTTTCGATTTATAGCCTTTTTCAAGAAGCAATTGGTTGATTTTATTTCTGAAATCTCCTTGAATTATAATTTCTTCATCTTTTACCGAACCTCCGACACCACATTTTAACTTTAAAAATTTTCCTAATTCTTTTAGGTCGTTTTCTGTTCCTACAAATCCGGTAATAAGAGTTACAGCTTTGCCGTTTCTTGCTTTTTTGTCCAAACAAACCCGCAAATTTTGCTGTTCGGGAGGTAGCGTTTCTTGTTCCTGTTTTTCATCTGTTTCGTATTCAAAATCAGGGTTTGTGGAATACACAATTCCAATTCTATTTTTACGGCTTTTTGCCATTTTTTTTTAATTTATTAATCTAATACCGTTATCTTCAATTGAAATCAATCTTTTTTTGTACAAATTTCCAATTGCTTTTTTGAAATTCTTTTTACTCATCGAAAAAAAATTGTAAATATCCGTAGGACTGCTTTTATCTGTAAATGAAAGAAAATTGTTTTGGTTTTGTAACTTTTGCAAAATAATATTTGAAAATTCATCAATATTTTCGTATCCGGTTTTATTCAATGTCAAATCAATTTTACTGTCTTCTCTGATATATTTGACAAAACCTTTTAATTTTTTACCGATTCTGATTTCCTGAAAAATTTCGTTATCGTATAATAATCCTGAATGAGCATTATTGATAATTACAGAATATCCCAAGTCTGTTTTTCTACTGATAATCAAATCAACTTCTTGATTCTCTTCGTATTTCGGCTCAGTTTTATTCAGAAATTTATCAATTTTGGCAGATGCAGCTAATCTTTGAGTTTGTTCGTCAAGATAAATATAAACGATATACCACCTTCCTTCTGTCATATTTTCACGCTGTTCACGAAAAGGTACAAGTAAATCTTTTTCTAAACCCCAGTCTAAAAACGCACCAAACTTGTTAACACTTTTTACTTTCAGCATAACAAATTCACCTACAATTGCATAAGGTTCACGAGAAGTTGCAATTATTCTGTCATCTGAGTCATTATAAATAAAAACTTCAATAAAGTCATCGACATTAATATTTGGAGGCACTTGTCTGATAGGCAGTAGTATTTCACCTTTATCGCCACCGTCAAGATACGCACCAAAATCAAGTAGTTTGACAATTTTTAAGTTATTATATTTTCCTATTTCAGCCATTTTTGAGAATTGAAAATTTTTGCAAAGGTAGATAAAATTCAGATAAGTGCTTATTTGATATTAATTTCAATTTCATTGGTTATTAATTTTTTGTTTATTTTTTTAATATGTTATTATTTTTTGAAAAAAAATACTGTTTTTCAAAAAAAGTCGCCATAATATATGTTAAAAATAAAACTAAGCGAAGCGACCTCACGCATCGTAGCAAGTAACTGCAGGCATTGTTCGTAAATGATTTACATTGCGAAGTAATAAACATTTTACTTTCAACTCTTGCATCTGCGTTTAGCATTTTTCGATAAGAACAATTGCCTTCGACAATTGTTCTTATCGTCGTAGGATTTATTCCGTTAACGAATCAATTGCCTTCGGCAACAGATTCTTAAGTAACCAGACAAATTTATTTGTATATTCAAATTTTGTAATTTATTGAATTTGAATTAAATATTTTCAAATTGTCTCATTACTTATCATGGGATTTATCCTACGACCCCTTCGGTTAATCCATCGACGTTACCGCCAAGTGTAGTAAATAGACAATAACATAGAAACATTGAAAAGTAAACCATTGTGAAAGAACAGAATAATGAAATATTGACAAGACTAAAGAGCCGACCTACTTACAAGCCATGCAGACAATCAAGCCGGACATATATTTCCAATTTTTTTAGATAAAAGCAACCAAACTAAATTTTTAAAGTCTAATAATAGAATTATATATAAACTCAAATGATATGAAAACATTTGTTATCCCAATTGCATTGATACTTATTCTTTGCTTCTCTCATCAGCTTAAAGCACAAATTG
>DYKL01000052.1 GCA_020722645.1 Acetofilamentum sp.
GTTTTCACCTGACTGAATTTCAGATATATAAGTATAGACTTACGGATTTAAGGAAGTTTTTAAAGTTTTTAAAGTTCATAAAGCCTGCCCATAGAGGGGCTATAATTTTATAAAGTTATCGAGTTTTTAGTAAAGAGGGCATAATGTGTTTTAAAAAAACTATCCACTATGCACTAAGCACTAAATAAGATAAGCAATCATAGCATAAAAAGCTGATGCTTTTACGAGATGTTCGATAGGTGTTTTTTCGTTAGGAGCATGTGCCATAACTTCGTTTCCGGGTCCAAAACCTATAACAGGAATTCCATGTACACCACGAATTGTAACTCCATTAGTTGAGAATGTCCATTTATCAATCAATGGTTCTTTATCCCATAATTTCAGATATGCCTGACGACCTGCCTGAACAAAAGAGTGGTCTTCTTCAAGTTTCCATGTCGGGAAATATTTTTCCATTCCGTATTTTAGTCCTGTCCATGCAATTTCTTCGTAGTGAAGAACTTCAACTTTTCCACCCAAAGGTTTTGCAAATGCTTCAACTTCTGCAACAGCAGATTCTTTTGTTTCACCCCAGGTTAAACGACGGTCTAAATGTAAATGAGCGTAATCAGAAACTGCACATAAAGAAGGACTGCCAGATTTGAATTCACTGATTGTTACAGTTCCTTTGCCTAAAAATTCATCAAAAGCAAGACGTTCGTTTAGTTTTTCAACTTCCAAAGCACAACGAGAAGCTTTGTAAATAGCGTTATCTCCACGTTCAGGAGCAGAACCGTGACAAGAAATACCGTTGAAAGTAACTCTTATTTCCATTCTTCCTCTGTGACCGCGATAAATATTCAAATTAGTCGGTTCGGTACTTATAACAAAATCGGGTTTAATTTTATCTTCTTCAATTATGTAGTTCCAGCAAAGTCCATCGCAATCTTCTTCCATAACTGAACCAACAAAAAGAATTGTTAAATCTCTGTTGAAAGCAAGTTCTTTTAGAATACGTCCGGCAGTAACAAAAGCAGCAGCACCACCTTCCTGGTCAACAGAACCGCGACCGTAAACAAATTCGTTGTCAATTTCACCGCTGAAAGGGTCTTTTGTCCAGTTGTTTAAATTTCCAACATCAACAGTATCCATGTGAGCGTCAATTGCAAGAATTTTTTTTCCGTTACCGATACGACCAATAACATTACCAAGACCATCAAATTTTACTTCGTCAAATCCGGCTTCTTCCATCTGGCGTTTCAGTTCATGTTGAACATCTTTTTCGCCCATACTTAAAGATTTGATTTTTACTAATTTTGAAAGATTTTCGGCTGTATATAGTCGATATTTTTCGGCAAGTTCGTTGATTTGTTTTGCTAAATTTTCCATTTGAAATTTTATTAGTTGTTTAAAAAAATTTTTAAATTAATTAAACTTGCAAATGTAAATATTTTTTGGGAAAGAGAAAGAAAGATTTGAGAGTTTTTTATGGAATTTTAAAATTACCTTAAATCCGTAAGTCTATACTTATATATCTGAAATTCAGTCAGGTGAAAACACCTGACTGATGCAAAGAGTTTTTTATGGAATTTTAAAATTATCTTAAAAAAACATCTAATTCATATATTAAATAAAACTTTCAATATTTTTTCGTCCATAAATTAGTTTATTGTTTTTTTGATAGAATTTATAAGGTGCGGATTTTTTAATGTTTGATATTCCAATAAATCAACTTCTCTTTTCAACAATTCTTACGAAAAGACTTGCGGATTTAAGGTATTAAATAAAACTTTCAATATTTTTTCGTCCATAAATTAGTTTATTGTTTTTTTGATAGAATTTATAAGGTGCGGATTTTTTAATGTTTGATATTCCAATAAATCAACTTCTCTTTTCAGTAATTCTGTAAGTTCGTCTTTTAAAAACAAATAATTGTCAAAATAGTTAGTTGGCTCAAAATCAAGAAATTTGACAAGAAAATCGTAATCGCTTTTTTCATTAAAATTATCAGTCAAAGAAGACCCAAATAAGTACAAAAAATCGACATAGTGATTTTGGCAAATATCAGAAATAAATTTTAATTGTTTTTGAGAAAAAATCATACAATAAATTTAATACAAAAATGCTAATTTTTATCAAAAAAGACAAATTATATACACTGTAGAAATTTTATGGATACTGGTTTTAAACCTGTTGATTTTGTCGGTGGTGACACCGACAAAAGCGTGTTTAACGACATTTCAGATGTCCGCACCTGAAATTTCAACGGTTTTAAACCAAGACCATTTTATGCTTTAAAAAACTATCAAATTCCCAGCTTAATAATTCTTTTCCGGTGTAATCTTTATTTACAAATTTATTGTTTTCTGCAAATTTTCAATCATTTTTAAAAAAGATTAAACTGTCTTTTTGAAAATTCACCAAGTGAGGGGTCTCTTGCACCCATAATCAACACAATATCTCCGGTTTTTATTTTATTTTTTATTTGTTCAGCAAAATTTTCTCGTGGTTCGGTTAAAAATGCTTTTACGTTTTTGTTTTTCATTTCTTCAACAACATCAGCAGAAGTAATTGTTTTACTGACAGTTCCGCCGGCATAAAAAACTTCTGAAAGATAGAATTCATCTTGCTGACGCATTATTTTTTGCAGTTTTTCAATCAATTCATCTTTCATAAATTTCAAAGGATTAAATCCGTGCGGTTGAAAGAACGCAAATACTCTGCTACCAAGCACTTGTGACGTTTTGACAGCACTTTCAATTTTAGCTGGATTATGTGCATAATCGTCAATAAAAGTAACACCGTTTTTTGTGCCAAGAATCTGCATTCTACGGTCAATTCCGCCGTATTTTTTTAATGCTTTTGCAATATTTTCGAGGCTTATTCCAAGATAATTTGCCACAGCTATTGACGAAGTTGCATTTTCAACATTATGCAAACCAATTGCTGGAATAAAAAACTCTGTATTTTTAATTGTAAAGTACAGACCATCAGCTTTTTGATTGATATTTTCGGCGAAAAAGTCTGTTTCTGATGTACCAAAATCGTATTGTGAATGATTTGAAAATTTTTTTGAACGTTCGTTTGCTAAATTTACAATAATTTGCTCTTTTACCTGCGTTGCAAATTGCCCGAAAATTTTTTCGAGTTCGTCAAATTCTTTGTGGTCGCGGTCGATATTTAGAATTAGACCAATTTCGGGAGAATAATTAACCAAAGTTCCATCGCTTTCGTCGGCTTCAATAACTAACCAGTCTCCCTTGCCAACAGCGGCATTGCCGATTTTACCTGTTTTTTGAAGACTTGCAAGTCCAGAACCATTGAGCATTGAAGGCGAAAAACCGTTTTCTTCTAGTATTGTGTAAATCATTGCGGTAGTGCTTGATTTCCCAGATGTTCCGGCTACTGCAACAGTTTTTTTGCTTTGTGTAATTTTTTTTAACATTTCGGAACGATGAATAACCGGTATTTTCAATTCCATTGCTTGTTTATATTCGGGAACTGTTGGTTCAATTGCAGTTGAAACAACTATAAAATCGGTATCTTTATCAATTATTGCTTCACCCTGAACATAAGTTTTTATATTTTCGTTTTCAAGTTGTTGTCGGACTTTGTGATTAGGTTCATTCACAAATAATCTGTCAGAACCATAAACATAATTGCCTGTATTTGCCAGATATTGTGCTATTGCGCTCATTCCAACCCCTGCTACGCCTATGAAGAAATATTTTGCCATAAATAGTTATCTAGTTTGTCGAGTTTTTGAGTTGTGAGTAAAAAGTTATAAGTATTGAATATAAAGATGTCGAATGTTAAGTAAGTTGTCAGTTTTAAGTGCATAGTTGATAGTTTATAAAGTGTTGAATTTTAGTTAATTATAGATGTATTAATTTACAAATAATTTTGTTCAATTACTTATTTGTCAATAGATTTTATAAATTCTGATATTAGTTTTGAAATTTCAAGAGTCAAATTATAAGTAATGATACAATTTGAAAATATTTAATTCAAATTCAATAAATTACAAAATTGTAATATACAAAAAAATTTGTCTGGTTACTTATAATCCTAAATTACTTTCAAAAACGATTTTATATCTTTGATAGCAACTTGATATAAAAATATAGTTTCGACAAATTTAGATTTTTTTGTAAGTAATTGTTAAGAAATAACTTGTTTCTTTGATATTTTTGATAACCACATAGACACATAGTTCGCATAGATTATTAAATATGTTTTTTCGTAACAATTCCTAATATTTAAAATTTATCATGTTATTCAAAACTTCTTCTATTCTTGCTTTTTCTTCATCAGTAAGGTTAGAACCACTTGGCAAACACAGACCGGTGTTGAATAATTTTTCGGAAACTCCGTTTTTATAAACAGGGTATTTTTCAAAAACAGGTTGTAAATGCATAGGTTTCCACAAAGGTCTGCTTTCGATGTTTTCTTTTTCAAAAGCTAATCTTAAATCATTACAATCAAATCCTGTTTTATCTTTGTCAATCAAAATTGTTGTCAACCAGTAATTTGAATAAAATCTATTATCAGGTTCTTCAAGAAAAGTAATCCCATCAGTATTCCCGAGTATTTTTTTGTAAAATTTAAAATTATTGCGTCTTTGTTCTGTTCTTTGCGTTAATACTTCCATTTGACCTCTTCCAATTCCGGCAACAATATTGCTCATTCTGTAATTATAACCAATTTGAGAATGCTGATAATGAGGAGCAGAATCACGAGCCTGAGTTGAAAGAAATCTTGCTTTTGCAATCATTTCGGGATTATCGGAAATTAAAGCACCACCACCGGATGTTGTAATTATTTTATTTCCGTTAAATGACAAAATTCCAAATTTACCGAATGTTCCGGTACCTTTACCATTGTATTTGCTACCTAAAGATTCAGCTGCGTCTTCAATAACAGGAATTTGATAATCATTTGCAATTTTAAGTAATTCGTCCATTTTTGCCGGCATTCCATATAAGTGAACAATAATAAGAGCTTTAGGCTTTTTCCCTGACGCTATTCTGTCTTTAATAGCGTATTCAAGCATTTCCGGAGACATATTCCATGTTTCTTCTTCGCTGTCCACAAAAACAGGTGTGGCATTCTGATAAACTATCGGATTTGCAGATGCTGAAAAAGTAAAACTTGAAACTATAACTTCATCATCATTTTTTACCCCCAAAAGTATAAGTGCAAGATGAAGAGAGGCAGAACCCGAGCTTAATGCTGCAACATCATTTATTTTCAGATAATATGCAAGGTCTTTTTCAAAATTATCAACGTTCGGACCAAGAGGAGCAATCCAGTTTGTATCAAAAGCTTCGTGTATATATTTCAGTTCGCTGCCACCCATATGAGGTGATGAAAGGTAAATTCTGTTTTTCATTTTTTAATAAATTTAACGGAAAATTGTTTTGAAAATATATTTAATGTCAATAAAAAGATTGTGATTTTTGTAATATTCTAAGTTAATTTTTACTTTATCGGGGAATATAACAGTATCGTTGTATTCAATAGGATTTTCGACTTTTGCTAGAATTTCTTCCTCATTAGCATATTTTAAAGATGCAGGTCCTGTAATTCCGGGTTTTAGTTCAAGTATTTTTCTGTCTTCACCTTCAAGTTTGTCGGCATATCCGGGTACATCAGGTCTGGGACCCACAAAACTCATCGTTCCAATAAAAACGTTCCATAATTCGGGCAATTCGTCCAATTTGTATTTTCTTAATTTAGCTCCAAGTTTTGTTATTCTTGCTTCGCCGGCAACAGAAATTGATGAACCGCTATGATTAACTGACATTGTTCTAAATTTAAAAATTGTAAATAAATTCCCATTTTTACCCACTCTTTTTTGTTTAAAAAAAACCGGACCGTCAGGCATTTTTATTTTTATCAAAACTGCAATTATAATAATAGCAGGGCTTAATACTATTAGTCCGACAAATGCCATTAATTTGTCAAAAATTTCTTTAATTAATACTCTCATTTATATAAAACAAAAAAAAATGATTTTTGCAAAATTAAATATAAGTTATCAATAACGTGTTTTTTTATAGTAATTTTGTGTTTTGATTTTTTAAAGTAATATTTAATCTGTTTTTATTGAAAATAATGGTATTGGCTTAAACCTGTTAGTTTGCCGGTGGTGTAACTACAAAATCTTGTATTATAGACGTTTCAGGTGTTCACACGTAAAATTTTAACCGTTTTTAAACCAAGACCAAAAGAATTTGTATTTTTTTGGTAATTTTGTGATTATCAATTTTTTGTGTTCGATTATTGTAACTTGATGTAAGAAATTTCTAAAATGGAGCTTAATAAAAAAAATAAAAATTTTTCTATACATATTGACAAAAGTTTTGAATTTTTCACATATTTATTTTCTTTTTTAATACCTTTTGGAATTTATCTTTCAAATATAATAATACTTTGGGGTATTTTTTGGTTGCTTTGGATAGTAAAAGAAAAATTTAATACTCAATTAAAATTAAATCAAAAACAAAAGTTTTTTTATTTTTTTATTCTAATTTTTTTCATTTTTCATATAATTGGAGTATTTTATTCAGAAAATTTAAAAGATGCTTTTAAAAACATTAGTATCAAGACATATATTATCCTTATTCCATTTATACTAATTATCGGTTCAGGTATATTGAATAAAAGGATAAAGAGTATATTGAATTTTTTTGTTGCCGGAAATATAGTCTCATCAACTTTTCTTTTAATCAGAGCATTTGCAAAATCAATTAGTTTTATAGACGGAAAATTTATTTTTCAAGCATCAATAAATCCTAATTATTCATTTTTTGAATCAATTTCATTTTATGGTAATCATTTTTTTTACTCGCCATTTTCATATTTTATTCACCCGTCTTATGCATCTGTTTTGATATTAATTTCCATTATAATTTTGATATTTCAAAATAAAATATATTCTGAAAATTTAACTTTTTTAGACAAATTGTTTTCATCAAAAAAAATATTATTGTTTTCCCTTTCTTTTTTAACATTTATAGTTTTGTTATTTTCATCAAAAGCAAATTTTTTTGCACTTTTAGTTTTGTATGGTTTAGTATTTATGTTATCAAAAATAAGGTATAAATATGTTTTTTTACTTGGGCTATTTGTATTAACAGCAGCTTTTGTAAGTCGAAACGGAAGATTTAATGTTTATTTAAAAAATTTGACGGAAGAAAATACCGGAAAGGCTGTCAAATCGGGAATGGATAGGTTTTATATATGGGAAAAATGTAGTGAAATTATTAAGGAAAATTTCTGGACAGGTGTAGGGACAGGTGATGTAAATGAAGAATTATCAAAAAAATTAACAGAAAGTAATTTTAAAAATTTGAATAATGCACATAATGAATTTATAGAATCTTTTTTTCGTTTAGGCTTAATTGGATTTGCTCTATTTGTACTTATATTTTTTTATGGTTTTTGGTTTGCATACAAAGAAAATAACATAATTCTTGTTTTTTTCTTAATAGTTACAGCAATAAATTTCTTTTTTGAATCAATGTTAAACAGAGTAATGGGGACAATTTTTTTTGGTTTTTTTGTGGGAATTATTCCGTTTATAAAATATGTAGAAAATTTTACTATTGTTGAAAAAAAATTGAGTGTTAATATAAATGCCTTACTATTTACAATAATTTTTGTTTATTCAATTTTAATTTATAGACGAGGTTTATTTTTAGATATATATAATACCGATATTTCGGAAGGAAATTTCTTATTGAAAGATTTTTCATTTATCAAAATTTTAAATATCAACATTATTTTGAGATTTTTATGGAGTTTAATTTTAAATGTTCCTAACTTATTTTGGCACAGAATTTTAGATGCATTGTTGCTATCAGGTTCTTTTGTGATTTTTTTTAAAACAATAGTAATTGTCTATAATGAGAACAAATATTATTTATTACTTTTATTGTTGTTTCTATTTTTCATTATTTCGCTGACTAATTTATTATATATTAATTCATTGATTTGGTTAAGTGGAATGCTTTTTATCTATTTTTTAGTCAAATGCTTCAAAATGCAAAGACAAATCAATAAACGTAGTTTAATTTTAAAAACATTTCTGTTTTTGTTAGTTTTTATAAAAATATTAACAGAAAGTAATCTAAATCAACTAAACTATTTTTCAAGAAACAAATATATTTTTATGACAAATGGATTAGTCGCTTCAAAAAAAATTCAAAGCATAGGAATAGTTGATTACGAAGACAAAATCAAAAGTTTTGATGAGTTTATTTTATATGTAAGTAAAATGGAATTGAATGAAAAAAAATATTACACAAATATCAACATTTTGCCGTATTTAATAGATGTTCAAAATTGTCAAAATACGGCAAATACCGAACAAGATGAAAAATATTATTGTTTAATGTCAAAATTAAGCAAAGATTATTTTCATAATTATGAAAAAGAAATATTTTTTGAAAACAATAACTTTATAGTTTACAAGGAGAAAAATTGAAATTATGGAAAAATATTTTGAAAGATATAAAGAATATTACAGACAGAAAAATGTAAAATGCGAAGTAATCAATGATAAATTATGGAGAATATATGCTAAAATGGTTATCCCGATAGGACCATCTGATTACTCTTACAATTTGACAAAAATTGAAGCAAAAAAAATTTTAAACCAATTTCCTAATGCACTTCTTATACGTTGGCAAGAAGAACTGACAAATCAAACCGAAGGTGAGTGGTATTCGGTTATTTGCAAAAAAAATTATGAGATAGGCGATTATTCAACAAAAAACAGGAATATTATTCGTAAAGGATTAAAAAATTTTGAATATAAAATTATTGCCCCCGAAGTAATATATAATTACGGTTATGAAGTTTATTGTTCAGCTTTTAAAAACTATCAGACAAAAACTCCTGTTATAAAAGAAGATGAATACAAAAAAGAAATAAAAATTACTGCTGAATTTAATGATATAATAGAGTACTGGGGTATCTTTTATAATGAAAAACTAATAGGATATGCTTCAAATCTATTATACGACAATATAGAAGTTAATTATTCCACTATAAAAATTAATCCCGAATATTCAAAGTTTTCTCCATCTTATGCTTTTTTTTATTCAATGAATCAATATTATCTTAAAAGCAAAAAATTTCAATACGTTAATGACGGATTTAGAAGTTTATCACATGAATCAAATATTCAGGATTTTTTAATTGAAAAATTTTTCTTTGAAAAAAAATACAAAAAACTAAAAGTTGTTTATAAACCCGCTTTAAATTTTTTTTTAAAAATTTCAAAACCGTTCGGTAAAATGATAAAACGTTTTTATCCACAAGTAGAACCAATTTATAAGTTAGATAACATAAAAAGCAAAGAGTAAAAATGATTGCGAAAATCAAGAAATATATCACAAAATCCGAATTTTTAAAAAACAGTTTGATTTTGGTAAGCGGAACAACCTTAGCTCAATTGTTGCCATTAGCTATTTCTCCTATTTTGACAAGATTATTTTCACCCGACGACTTTGGTGTTCTTGCATTATTTACTTCTTTATCATTGATTTTTGCAAATTTGGCATCAGGTAAATATGAAATGGCTATAATTTTACCTAAAAAAGATACATCTGCAATAAACATATTAGCTCTATGTTTTTATATTTCATTTTTTGTTACATTTTTTTTACTTATTTCCGTTATATTGTTTCATGATTTTTTTGTTGAAATTTTAAAAACTGATAAAATTTCAGTCTGGTTGTATGTATTACCTTTTGTTGTGTTTTTTTTAGCAGGTTATAATTCGTTGACTTTTTTTTATGTAAGATTAAAAAATTACAAAATACAAGCACAAAACAAAGTTATACGTTCATTTGTAACAAGTATTTTACAACTTGCATTTTATTTTACTAAAAGTGGAATATTTGCATTAGTTGGAGGCTATTCTTTTGGTCAGTTGAGTGGTAATGTTGCCATGTTAAGAGGTGTTTTAAAAAATAAAAAATTGATAAGTCAAATTAAAAAGGCAAAAATGATAGCATTATCAAAAAGGTATAATAATTTTCCGCGAATAACGCTACCGGCGACATTGTTTAACAGAGCAAGTACTGAAATTCCGAACATATTTATAACACCATTTTTTGATGCAGCAACATTAGGTTTCTACTCTTTATCTTATCGCATACTTTCGTTACCAAGCGGCTTCATAGGCGAATCGATATCGCAGGTATTTATGCAGACTGCAAACGATGAAGTAAAAAGTAACGGCAACTGTGTCAGAGTTTTTTATTCTGTGTTGAAAAAATTAACGTTGATAGGTCTTTTATTTTTTACTGTAATTGCTATTTTTGCTGAACCGATATTTGGTTTCGTTTTTGGCAAACAATGGGCTGTTGCAGGAGTTTATGCACAAATTTTATCCCCTTTATTATTTTTTCGTTTCTTAGTTGGTTCGTTATCTTCTTTGTTATACATTTTTGAAAAGCATAAAATAATACTATTTTTGCAAATTGGTATGTTTGTTTTATCAATTATTATTTTTATAGTAAGTTTTTATCTTAAATTGACTTTTGTTGAATTTTTATACTTTTTTTCAATTTCTTTATCTGTTTTTTATATAGTTTATCTCATTATTTTACATTTAGTTGCTCAAACAAAAATATGAATTTAATTATAAATAAATATAAATTATTAAGCGTAATTACTATTTTTATACTTTTTTTTGTTATGCATTATTTGTATGTTAATTTTGTTTTTAATTATTTTGAATATACCAATTTTAAAAAGGAATTTAATTTATACAGATTGATTTTTATTTATTTAGCTTTTATAATAATTATTTTTTTCTTACTTTTTAGTAAATCCAGTTCTTTTTTGTTTTTTATCAACTCAATTTTTACGCTAATTTTGGTTATCCCCAATTTTATAATGTTTATATATACCGATGATTTTGATTTTACAATAATTGCCGGTATTATTTTTTTTATATTTATAATGATATTATTTGCTCAAATAAAAATCAAACAGATAATAAAAATAAACCATTTATCCGACAAACAAAATCTTTTTTTAATAATTATCTTGATTTTTTTAATGCTGATACCTTTCATTTTGACTTTTAAATTTAACATAACTTTAAAAGCTTTTAACATAGAAAACACATACGAAATAAGAGAAAATACAGGTAGCCAAATGTCATCATTGATGAGTTATTTAAATTCGTGGTTATCAAAAATTCTGCTACCTATAGCAATAATTTTAGGAATAAAAAGTAAAAATTGGTTTATTGTAACAATTACATCTTTAACTTTGTTATACATTTTTTTAATTTTAGCTCACAAAACAGTTTTATTTTCAATAATTGTTGTTCTTTTTTTCAGTATTTTTAAAAATGGATATAAACAAATTTTTGTGTTTTTGTCAGTTTTTTTAATAATTGTTCTTATATCTGATGTTTTAACTGCTATTTCAGGAAATATTTTGCTCGAATCTCTTATTGTCAGAAGAGTTCTGTTTGTTCCGGCTTTGCTTAATAATTTGTATTTTGATTTTTTTGCAGGAAGACCTGTTTATTTGTCTTATAGTTTTTTATCATTTTTTTCTAATTATCCTTATGATGTTGACCCTTCTCATTTAATTGGTATCAGCTACTTTAATTCAGAAGCATTAAGTGCAAATAATGGTTTTATAAGCGATGGTTTTATGAACTTTGGAAAAATTGGGGTTTTTGTATTTGCCTTTTTTGTAGCTATGGTTTTTAAATTTTTTGATACATTAAAAATAAGCCGACGTTTTTCCGGTTTGTTTTTTATTATAATTTTTACTTTAATTTCGAGCAGTTTTTTTACTTCTCTGATAAGTCACGGTATTTTGCTTTTAATGTTAGTATCAATGTTTATTTTACGAAATTCTGAAAATGAAAATGAATAAAAAAATATGTCATTTAACCTCTGTGCATAAACGAAACGATGTCAGAATTTTTGAAAAGGAATGTAAATCACTTTCCTACGCAGGTTTTAAAGTTTCGTTAATTGTTGCAGATGGCTTAGGTGACGAAATTTGTGATAATATCAATATTCATGATGTTGGTAAACAGAAAAACCGATTTCAACGTTTTTTAATAACACCAAAAGAAATATATAAAAAAGCAAAACTAATAAATGCAGATATATACCATTTTCACGATCCGGAACTTATTCTTGTTGGTTTAAAATTAATAAAAAGTAACAAAAAAGTAATTTATGACATTCATGAAGATGTCCCTCGTCAGATACTTTCTAAACCATATTTGAACAAAATTTCTAAAAAAATTATTTCAATAATTTTTGAAAAATTTGAAAACAAAAAAACAAAAAAATTTTCCGGCTTAATTTGTGCAACGCCTTATATAAGAGATAGATTTTTAAAAATTAACAAAAATTCTTTTGATATCAATAATTTCCCCAAAACTGAAGAATTTGTGAATATTACACAAAGTTGGAAAAACCGTTTAAACGAAATTTGTTACATCGGAAGTATTTCTGAAGTCAGAGGTATCAGAGAAATTGTAAAAAGTCTTGAGTTTTTAGATTTAAAACTTCATCTTGCCGGAGAATTTGTAAACCGCGAATTAGAAAATGAAATTAAAAAAGAAAAAGGCTGGGAAAAAGTATTTTTTTATGGTTTTGTAAATAGAGAAAAAATTTCGGAGATTTTGTCAAAAGTTAAAATAGGATTAGTAACATTACATCCAACTAACTCTTATAAAAATGCTTATCCGGTCAAAATGTTCGAATATATGGCAGCCGGAGTACCTGTTTTGGCTTCTGATTTCAAATTATATAGCCAAATATTGAACGATGCTCAATGTGGCAGAGTTGCAAATCCACTCGACCCTTTTGAAATTTCAGAAGTAATAAAAAAAATGTTGGCAGATGATAAAGAATTGCAAGTTATGAGTGTTAATGGAACTAAAGCCGTTTTTGAAAAGTATAACTGGAAAATTGAAGAGCTCAAACTTTTAAATATATATAATAATTTGTAATTGAATTTCTTATGAATATTCTACTTATAAATCACTATGCCGGAAACAAAGATTTAGGTATGGAATATCGTCCGTATTATCTTGCAAATGAATGGATTAAAAAAGGCAACAAAGTTACTATTATAGCTGCTTCGTATTCTCATTTAAGAAAAAAACAACCAATTGTAAACGACCAAATTTCAGAAGAAAATATTGACGGGATAAATTATATTTGGTTTAAAACACCTGTATATCAGGGCAATAATTTAAACAGGATTAAAAATATGCTGAGTTTTATCAAAAAACTCAATAAAAATGCAAAAAAAATAGCCGAAAAATATAAACCAAATGCTGTTATTGCTTCGTCAACATATCCGTTAGATATAAAACCTGCATACAAAATTGCAAAATATGCAAATGCAAAATTAGTTTTTGAAATTCACGACTTGTGGCCACTTTCGCCTATGGAACTTGGCGGATACTCAAAGTTTCACCCATACATTGCTTGGTTACAGCATTACGAAAATTTTGCATTAAAAAAATCTGATGCTGTTGTGAGTATTTTGCCGAAAACTCTGGAACATTATAAAAATAAAGGTTTAAGTCCTGATAAATGGTTTCATATACCTAACGGAATAGTTTTAAATGATTGGGAAAATTATGAAAAAATTTCACCGAATTTCTCGATTTTTTTTGAAAATTTGAAAAATCAAGATAAAAAAATTATTGGTTATGTTGGTGGACATGCAATCTCAAACTCGCTTTCGACGTTAATTGATGCTGTGAAAATTTTAAAAGACAATCAAAAATTTGTTTTTGTTTTAGTTGGTGATGGTACAGAAAAAGAAAACTTAATAAAACAATCACTCGGTTTAAAAAATATTTATTTTTTTAATTCAATTACTAAAAAGCAAGTTCCTGATTTATTGAATTATTTTGATTTTTTATATATCGGCTGGAATCGTTCTCCTTTATATCGTTTCGGTATCAGTCCTAACAAGGTTTTTGATTATATGATGGCGGCAAAACCTATTATTCACGCCGTAGAAGCCGGAAACGATATGGTTAAAGAAGCCGCAGCCGGAATCAGTATTGAACCCGAAAATCCCGAAGAATTGGCAAAAGCAATTATTAAACTTTCTGAAATGAGCAAAAGCGATTTGCAAAAAATGGGCGAAAACGGCAAAAAATATGTACTTGAAAATAATGAATATTCTGTTTTAGCCGATAAATTTTTAGATGTTCTCAAAAAATGATTAAAATTTTAATTCCACATAAATTTCTGCCTGAACGTCAGTATATTATAGACGTTATTTTTACTGAAATTTTAGGTTTAGAATATAACGGAACTTACTTTTAAAAAGCGTGGATTTACAGGGCTTTGCTGCTGATT
>DYKL01000490.1 GCA_020722645.1 Acetofilamentum sp.
TTCTTAGCTATCGCCTGTAAAACCTGAAAAGTTGTAAGTAAGTTCCGTTAGAATAAAAAAAACAAATGGCAAAAGTTTGTTCCTTGCAACAATTTTTTCTGTCTTTTTATTCAATAGTTGTGCAAACAGTCAAACAATAGAAAATGAAGAAACTGTTTTTTTTGAACAATCCGATAGGATGATAAAACTTAACAAAACAGCAGAATGGCAGCATTTTAAAACATTTTGGGCAGGCTTGGACAATAAAACACCCGACGTCATAACTGATTTTTCTGATAACAAAACAGCTTTATATTATGCCTACGGGGGTTTTTTTATTAATGAACAGGAAAAAGCCTCAATTTTAAAAAGTGAATTAGACACAAATATTATTCTGCTTAAACAAACCGGTTTGGTATCCGAAGCTGAATTAAAATCTCTCGAAATTATATGTGATGAGAGAATTTCATATCTTTACGAAATTGATTTTACAATGATTTCTCATTGTCTGCCACCAAAATCTCATATAAATAAATCTCTTTCTTTAAATAGTTTAGAAAACAAAATTGATACTCTTAATTATCTTTTATACAATAATTTAATAACAGAAGAAGAATTTAATTCTGCTTTTATAAATATTAATTCTGAAATAAACAATATTTTAATAACATCTACAATTTTGTCAAACTACGACGGATATATTTATGGAACAGAATCTCTTGAAGACAAAAACAACGCTGAACAGAATAAACTTTATTTTGAACAACATTTTCAGAAATTAATTCAAAATGAAGGAATAGGTAGTGAAGCAGAAAAACAATATAACCAAATTAGCAAAGAAATAAATGAAATAGAGTTATGTTTTCCAACTCTTGAAGAACTTTTGAAAGATTTAGTCGGAAATACTCAAACACGTATTATTGAATTGCAAAAAACAGATGCTTTCAAAGATTTCAAAATATATTGGAATCAGATGGATACAATAAAACCTGATTATACAGATGTTGCTCCAAGTTATGATTTATACGAACAAAGAGGCGAGTTAAAATATGTTTTGGACGAAAAAATCGAAACCCTTAAATCTACAGGATTATTGACAGACTTGGAATTATTTTTCCTGAAAACTTTAACCGAAACAAGACTTGATGTTCTGCAAGGCGAAAATATTTACACAAGAATGATTATGCCTTTAACATACAATCCGAATGCAGCTTTTGAACTGGAAAGAAAAATTGATATTTTGCTTGATTTGAAACAAAAAAATCTGATAAATTCAGAAGAATTTGAAAATGCTCTTGCCGAAGTTTTTAATCTAAGCACTCAAGTTATCGCTTTGAGAATTATCAATAACAATTTTTTTTATAATCAGTTAGATGAAAATTCAATAAAACAAGGAGAAAACGACATAGACATTTATATCGAAACTCTTAAAATTCATCATCAAAAAATTTTAAAAGAACTTGATACTGAGCCTGATGTCATAAATTCTTTTCTGACCGAAACTATCAAAAAACTTTTGGAAATTAAAGCAACTATGCCGACAATTATTAAACTTATTGAAAGTTTTGAAAAATGATAAGACCGTTTTTTATTTTTGAAATAACACCTGAATGCGATTTAGATTGTATTTATTGCTATAATGTTTGGAAAGAAAAGACTGAATATCAAAAAAGAACACTTGATGTACCTAAAATAAAGCAACTTTTTACAAAAATAACAGATGAAACTGCAATTGACAGCCTTGTTATAACAGGCGGTGAACCGCTTTTGTACGAAAATTTAATAGAACTTGTCAGTTTTTTTAAAGAAAAACGAATAAAAACCGGAATTACAACTCATGGTATTCATCTGACCGACCAAAAGACAAAAGAACTTATTGATGCAGGCATTTCATATTTTGAAATCTCGCTTGATTCTTTAAATCCGGCAATTTATCAAAAATTAACCAATGATAATCGCTTAGATAAAGTCAAAAAAGCGATTTTGAACATTAAAAAACACAATGCTCTTTTGACTGTTTCTACTATCATTACAAAACTCAATATTCAGGATATTCCTGATGTCATTGATTTCAGTTTTGCATTTTCTGCGGATTTTTTGTCTTTAAATCGTTTTATCCCGGGGGGAAAAGGACTTAA
>DYKL01000491.1 GCA_020722645.1 Acetofilamentum sp.
TTACCATTGATTGACATTGTGCAAAAAAGCAAACGAAATAAACACATTTTCGTTATAGCCAATAAAAACGAACATAAACAAATTTGTCGAAAAAATGATACATTTGCAAAAATAAATTTTAAGGAATTATAATTTTATGACATTAGAAGAATTTAAAATAAAATTCAAAACATTAAAAGAACGTGGATTTATTCCTACAACAAGAAAAGGACCAACTGGAATAGGACATACTTTTGAAACTGCATTAGAACTTGATGAAAATAATTTCGCACTTCCTGATATTGATAATATTGAAATAAAAGCACATAGAGATGATGTAAATAGCATGATTACTTTGTTTACATTTAATAACAAAGCATGGATTATGCAACCGCTTGATGCAATAAAAAAATATGGAAGTTACGACCAAAATGGAAGATTAGGAATGTATTATACAATGTCATTAACCCCAAATAGTGCAGGATTATTTCTTACCCTTGATAAAGAAAAAATTACAGTTCAACATACTTCCGGTGAAATAATTGCAACATGGAGATTAGATAAACTTGCAGAAAGATTTTTACAAAAAATTCCTGCATTACTTTTTGTTTCTGCTTTGACAGAAGAAAGAGACGGAAAAGAATATTTCCATTTTTATAGAGCGCAATTAATGAAAGGAACAACACCGGAATTATTATCCGATTTATTCAAAACTGGTGATATTTTGGTTGATTTACGATTACATGATAAAGGAACATCTGCAAGAAATCATGGAACAGGTTTTAGAACTTTTGAAAATAAACTTCCAAGATTGTTTAACGAAATAATTGACATATAATGACATATAAAGTAGAAAGAAATACAAAATATGATTTTACAGGTCAATCATATTCAACAAAATATCCTAATTTGCATAGGTATCCTGCAACCATGATACCACAAATCGGAATTGAAATTTTAAAAGAACTTGACATAAAAAATGGAAGTATGCTTGACCCTTATTGCGGTTCCGGGTCTTCATTTGCATCAGGTCTGGAAGTTGGTATAAATGAAATGTTTGGTTTTGATATTAATCCGTTTGCTGTCTTAATATCAAAAGCAAAATTTACAAAACTTGATTTGGAAACTGTTAATAAGGAAAACCAAAACATACGCAACAACTTATATGAATTTTTAAAAATAGAAGACAATTTAAATAATTTAAAACCACCAAAAATTAAAAACATTGAATTTTGGTATTCAACAGAAATAATTAAAAATCTAACTGCATTAAAACATGTTTTATATCAAATAAAAGACGAAAATATAAGACGTTTATTTTTAATTCCTTTCGCCGAAACTGTAAGAGAATGTTCTTATACACGAAATAGTGAATTTAAACTTTTCCGAATGAAACCGGAAGAAATTTCAAAATTCAATCCCGATATTTTTGGAGTTTATTTTTCAAAACTTAAAAAAGTTATTGAAACATATCAATACGTTTATTACCCCAAACTTAAAGAAAACGTAAATATTTCCATAGAATACAAGAAATTTGAACCAAAAAAAGATTATTTTGACGTAGTTTTAACAAGTCCGCCTTATGGTGATAGTAAAACAACGGTTGCTTATGGTCAATTTTCAAACTTTGCGAACGAGTGGCTTGAAATTGATTATGCAAGACAAATTGACAATTTGCTAATGGGTGGAAAAGTTGAAAAAAAATTATATAAAAATAGCTTGATTTCGGACTACATAAATGAAATTTATAAAGATAATGAAAAAAGAAGTTATGAAGTATCTGCTTTTTATCGGGATTTAGACGCTTCAATAAATAAAGTTTCAAAAAGTGTAAAAAAGAATGGGTTTTCAGTTTATGTTGTTGGAAACAGAACTGTAAAAAATGTAATGCTACCAACAGACCAATTTATTGCAGAAAAATTTGAAAACAACGGTTTTAAACATATTATAACTTATGAAAGATTGCTTAGTAATAAAACTATGCCATCAAAAAATTCACCAACAAATATAACAGGTGCAAAAGTAAATACTATGTTAATGGAATATATTGTTATATGTCAAAAAAAATAAAAAAAATGTCAATAATCGAGTAGGAAGAGAATGAGCAAGATTGCTCACTCTCAGACCTCTCACACC
>DYKL01000492.1 GCA_020722645.1 Acetofilamentum sp.
ACTTTATGCCAAAAATGTCAAATTTTACCAACAATTTTTCATAAAAGAGCCTAATATTTTTGTTATTTCGATACCTGAAATGTCAGGTAAACCTATGTCTAAAATTACAATGTCAGGGATTAAACTGCTTATTTTTTGAAAAAATTCTTCACCGTTAGATGCTTCGTTTACAAGTCTTATGTCATTAATCCCGAATAATAAAGTACTTAAACCTTGTCTGACTATTTTATGGTCATCAACAATGAAAATATTTATAGTTTCATATATAAATAAGAATTATTTTGAAGGCAAATTTAATATAAAAACGCTACCTTCGTTTTTTTTGCTTTTAACTGAAATATTTCCATTGCAAATTTCAGTCATTTCTTTTACAATAATCAGCCCCAATCCTGTTCCTTTTTCAGTAGAATTTCCAATCGTTTTTGTATCAATGTCAATTCTGAAAAGTTTATCAATATCTTGTTCCGAAATACCTATACCATTATCTTCAAAAAATATATCAACTGTTTTATGATTTTTTTTAGTAAATATTTTTATTTCACCATTTGGTTTTGTAAATTTAATGGCGTTTGAAATCAAATTTCTGCAAATTGTACTAAACATATCTTTATCAGCAATAATTATTTCGTTTTCATCAATTTGAGAATAAATAGTTATTTTTTTCAGCTCAATATTTGATTTCAACAATTCTATGTTTTCATCAATAATATTTTTTATTATTACATCAGAAAGTATCGGTAAAATTCTTTGATTCTGAATAGCAGACCATTGTAAGAGATTCATCAATAAATCTTTTAAGGCATTTGAAGACTTGTTAATTTCTTTAATGTAATTGTGCATTTGGTCTCTGTTGATATCCTCAAAATATTGGTCGATTGAGCCGGTTATATTACAAAAAGCAGAAAGCGGGTTTTTTAAATCGTGAGAGATAATTGCAAAAAATTTATCTTTTGTAGCATTTAAAATTCTTAATTTGTCATTTTTTGATTCAAGAAGTTTATTTGTACGTGATTTTATTTTATTTTGATGATATAAAATTACAGCAATAAACAAAATCAAAAGAGAAACAATCAAAAGAGAAATCCAAAAGATTTTAATTCTTTGCATTTTTAATTCTTTGACAGCTGCATCGCTTTTAAGCAGAGAAATTTGTTGCTCTTTTTTTTCTGTTTCATATTTAGTCTGCATTTCATTCATAATTCTTACTTTATCGGCATTATAAATTGAATCGTTTGCCAAAGAATATTCAAGATGAAATTTATATGCGTTTTCAAAATCTTTTATTTGAGCATAGACTTCCGAAATGTTTTTGCAGCCGTATCTTATGATGGGTATATTCCCTATTTTTTTGGCAATTTGAATACCTTTTAAATCATATTCAATTGCTTTTGAATAATTATTCATCGAAAAATATGTTGCGCCAATGTTTATCAGGGTAAATGCGACAGCCTGCCTATTTCCGGTTTCTTCTCTGATTGATAGTGATTTTAAGGCGTATTCAAGCACTTTTTCCAAATCACCAAGTCTGTAATATGTGCCGGCGATATTATTCAATACATCAGCTACGCCTTCTTTGTTATCTGTTTTGTTAAACATTTCTATCGCTTTATTGTAATAAAAAAATGCAGAATCGTCAACTTTTATGTCGTCATAAACCATTCCGATGTTGTTGTATGTATCTCCTACATAAGAAGTATCTCCAAGTTTATTGTATATTGCAACAGCTTCAAAATAATAATTCAGTGCCTTTTCATAGCTCAGCAGACGATATAAATCTATGCCCAGATTGTTCAAAATTTTTGCTTTGTCTAAATTGTTTTTTTGACCAACAATAATATTATAAGCTTTAAAGTCGTAGTCAAATGCTTTTTGGTAATCACCTTTTAATCTGTATATATTGCCACCGGTTATATATATTTCTTTTTGTGTTTTTTTGTCTTCCAAATAATCAACTAAACCAAGAAGGTCATTGTAAAAAAATATTGCATTTTCTACTGATTCGGTATATGTGGCATTACAAATTTCCAGTAATATTTTAGCCTTTTCTTCCTTGTTTTCTGTTTTATCGGAACTTACTTTTAAAAAGCGTGGATTTACAGGGCTTTGCTGCTGAT
>DYKL01000493.1 GCA_020722645.1 Acetofilamentum sp.
TTTTGTTGTGATTTTCAATTATTTAATTTATTTTTGTTCAGGAATTGCTGGTTTTCATAAATATTCTTTTTTGAATCAACAATTTTATTTTAATTTTGTAAATTTATAAAATGTTTTTTAAACATAAAAAATGTTTATTATGATTGACTTACAAACTTACTTCAACGACAAAGATTTTATTCAAATTAAAAATCGAGGAGTTGACTCAAAATATCTGGAATATCAAATTGAACAGTTTATTAACGGTATTCCTTCTGCTAAAATCATAGAAACCGCCACCATTAAAAATTCCGGTATCAAAGTTTTGAGCGAAGAAAGTTTAAAACATTATTCCAAAATATACAATCATGGCAAAGAAGAACGTAAAATTTTAAAATTTGTTCCGGCATCAGGTGCTGCAACAAGAATGTTTAAAGAACTTTACGAATACCTTTCAAGCCCTAACACTAATATCAATAAAATAAATCATTTAATCGAAAATATTGACAAATTTGCCTTTTACTCTGAACTTAATGATATTTTAAACTCACAAAATTCATCAATAAAAAAAGAACTTACCGATAAAAATTACAAAAAAATTATTGATTTAATTATCAATGAATCAGGACTTAATTATGGAAATTTACCCAAAGGGCTTATAAAATTTCATAAATATCAGGGTGAAAAAAGAACAGCTTTTGAAGAACATATTGTAGAAGGTCTGCTGTATGCTACAAGTAAAGACGAAACTCATATTCATTTTACTGTATCTCCCGAACACAAAGACAGATTTGAAATACTTGCTCAGAAAATTATCAAAAAATATAATCACAGCAAAATTTTTGTTAATTTTTCAATTCAGGAAAAATCAACTGATACTATTGCTTTTACACCCGAAAATACTCCTTTCAGAAACGGAAACAATGAACTTTTATTCCGACCTGCCGGTCATGGTGCGTTAATTTATAATCTTAACAATGTTGACGCTGATTTAATTTTTATTAAAAACATTGATAATATTGTCCCCGACAGATTAAAAAAATTCAATTGTGAATACAAAAAAGCTATTGCCGGTATAATGATTGAAATTCAACAGAAAATATTTGAATTTATCAACCTTTTACACAATAATCCTTCTGTTGAAACATTGCAGGAAATATTTAATTTTATTCTAAACACACTAAATGTTAAAATATTTTTTAATTTATCGGACCTAAGTAAAACCGAAAAAATTGAATTTTTGTTAAAAAAACTTGACAGACCTATCAGAGTTTGTTCTATGGTTAAAAACGAAGGAGAACCCGGTGGCGGTCCTTTCTTTGTTATGAATGATGATAATACTGCTTCTTTACAAATTGTTGAAAAAGCACAAATTGATTTAACTGACAATAAGAAAAAAGAAGCTTTTGATTCTTCTACTCACTTCAATCCGGTTGATATTGTTTTCAGTAAAAAAAGATTTAACGGCGAAACATTTGACTTGCTGAAATTTGTTGATAAAAATGCAGGTTTTATTTCTCACAAATCAAAAGATGGAAAAGAATTAAAGGCATTAGAATTACCCGGACTTTGGAATGGAGCGATGGCAGACTGGAACACAATTTTTGTTGAAGTTCCTGTTGAAATTTTTAACCCTGTTAAAACAATTTTTGATCTACTAAGACCGGCACATCAGAACATTTAATAATTTAATAAAAAACATTTAACAATTCAAATTGCAACTTTTTTATTGTTTTGTCTTTCTTAAAATTATATAGAGATTTAATCTATTATAATAAAAAAATAATAATTAATTCCACAAAAAATATGAAAAATTTAAACAAATTACAAAAACTTACAGCTCTCGTTTGTTTTGTTTATTTTGTAATGACTTGCAGCAAATCTAAATTTAAAATAATTTTGTAAATTTGGAGAAAATTCTTAGCGAAGAATAGAAAAAATATTTTTAATTGATTACTAAAAAAAAAATTATGCTAACTTATACAATAGAAGGAATTTATCGCAATGGTTTGGTTGAGATAAGCGAAAATTTAAAATTTAAAGAACCTATGAAAGTTCTAGTTATTTTTATAGATGAAACCCCCATGAGAACCTTAAAGTTCTCACACCAATAGAATGAAAATA
>DYKL01000494.1 GCA_020722645.1 Acetofilamentum sp.
AAAATTATACCAAACATTAAAATTTGTTACCAACATTCTTTAATAAAAGAGCCTGCTTTTTTAATGTAAATTGCAGTTTTATATTGATTAACCCGCATTATTCATAAATAATGCTGACGATTAAGTACAACTAACAAATTTGTTTGTTTTTCAAACAACCAAATTTGAGTTGTTCTAATAAGCCTGTCCCGATCTATCGGGAGGGTTTCCTGAATTGCAACCCGCTAATCAACCCGCATTCATAAAAATTTTTATAATTTTTATGAATAATTCAGGTTAATATTATTTTAGTACATTTAATTAAAATGAATTTAAAGTCTTATTCTTCAAAATATCCGTAAACCATTTTATCTCTTCTTCTGTATTGCTTTCTGAAAAAGAAATCCTTATATTTGAGCCATATTCCGGATACAAAAGGCGGGAATTCGTTACATAAATATCATTCAAATCAAATTTTACAAATAAATTATCAATATTCTGATAATCAGTCAATTCAAGATTAACAATGTAAGGAGAAAAATGGTGTTTTTCAAAAAACTGAGAATTAAATTTTATACCGCTGTTTTTCAATTCATTAAATAAAACAGTATTCAGATAATCCACATATTTGAAGTTTTTTTCTAAGTTTTCAGCACAAGTTTCAACAGAATAACACATTGTTGAAATTAAAGCAGGGTCATTGTTTTCAGAAAAAATTCTTTTAATTGATTTTTGTGCTTTTGATAATATTTTATTGTTAAGGTAAACAAATCCGGTATTTTTAATTCCGTTGAAATATTGAGAGTTGGCTGATACAATGTCAATTTCCAAATCTTCGGGATAGTTCAAATATTTTCCGATTGAATGGGACATATTGCAATGAAAAATTCCGTCTGCCTGATGAATAAATTTTGAAATTCTGGAAATCTGAAGTAGCCTGCCTGTTAATCTGTTTACGTGAGAAAGAGACACAAAAGCTTTGGGATTGTTTTTAAGCAGGGTTTTCAGATTTTCCAAATATAGCGTTGAATCCTGTAAATGTTTTGTATAAATTAGAGGAACGTTTTTAAAATGTGATATTTTTTTATAAGTCTCTAAAATTGCAGGTTCTTCAAAAACTGACGTAATTATTGAGCCGAAATCTAATTTTTCTGATAATATTTCAAACAAAAGAATAATGTCATTTAACCCCGAAATAAAAAAAATATTATGTGCACTTGATTTAATATTTTTTGAAAGTAAAATTCTTGATTCTTCAATTTCAGCTTTTGATTTTAAAGATAAAAAATGTTGTTGTTCTGAATCCGCAAAAAAATTTGATAATTTTGTAATCAGTTTATTTTTAAGGTGTTGCGAAGTTGTATAAACAGAAGCATTATCAAAATAAATATTCATTTTTCAGGATTTTTTCAGGTGTGCATCTTTACTGTCAAGTAGTTAAAGTTATAAAACCTGACTATTTCGGGAATATTTACAGGGGTAATTCGTACTTAACCAATGTATAAGGATTATCAGCATCGTCCATATTTTTTTGTTCTCCGCTTTTGAATCCGTTGTTTTTGTAAAAAGCCTGTGCTCTTTCGTATCTGATATCAGTCCAAAGTGATATTTTTTTATAATTATTATTAACGGCATAATTCTTTACGTAACCGAATAAAATATCTGCATAGCCATTACCCCAAAGCTCAGGATAAACATAAAATCTTTTAATTTCTATTTCTTGTGCACTTAAAGGAATAGCAGCAATTGTTCCGGCAATTCTGAAATCTTTTTCAACAACATAAAAAACACCACCTTTGTGTAGATATTTTGTTTCGATGTCAATCAAATCTCTGTCGTAATTGTTTGTATTTACGTTATCACCATATATTTTGTAACAAGTATCAACCAATTTTACAATTTGTTCTTTATCGTTATTATTTGCTAATCTTACGAACATTTATATTTTTTTAATTTGTTTAGGTGTATTGTTACATTGTTTCATTGCTTCATTGTTTTGCTTCGTACCTCGCAATGACGTTTTGTTACATTGCTTCATTTGCTTCGTACCTCGCAATGACGTTTTGTTACATTGGCTAATTGACACATTGGCTAATTGACACATTGGCTAATTGACACATTGG
>DYKL01000495.1 GCA_020722645.1 Acetofilamentum sp.
AAAAATTCAAGATAACCCACGGGATTAATTAAATTTATATTTTTATCCAATTTTATTTTAAATTTTTCAATCATTTTTTTAGTTCTCGGATGGATAGGAAAAATTATTAATAATTGATATTTTTTACAAATTAGATTTAATCCATCAATAATACTTTTTAATCTTTCAATGTTATCAACATTTTCGGTTCTATGAAGAGTAACAAGAAAATAATTGCCTTTTTTAATTCCTAATTTTTTAAGAATATTTGATTTCTTTTTATTTGCAATCTGAATGTTCTGATAAACAGCATCAACAATTGTATTTCCAGTCACAAAAATCTTTTCTTTTTCAATGCCTTCTTTAAGAAGAATGTTTTTGGCATTTTCTGTTGGAGCAAATAAATAATCAGAGATATGATCAGTTAAAACTCTATTGATTTCTTCAGGCATTTCCCTGAAATAACTTCTTAATCCTGCTTCCACATGTCCCACTTTGATATGAAGTTTTGCTGCTGCAAGTGCCGCTGCAAGAACGCTGTTTGTATCACCTTCAACAAGAACAACATCATCCCTACCGTATTTTTCATCCATCAATACTTTTTCAATTCCTGTTAAAATTTTTGCTGTCTGTTCACCGTGAGTTCCAGAACCAACATTTAGATTATAGTCCGGTTCTGGAAGTTCAAGTTCCTGAAAAAATACTTTATCCATTTCGTATGAATAATGCTGGCCGGTATGGATTAATTGATAGTCAATGTTTTCTTTTTCACATGCTCTTATTATCGGCGACATTTTTATTATTTCCGGTCTTGTACCTACAATTATTGCTATCATTTTTTATTTGTTTTTTATATTTTTTTCTGGAACCCCCAATATCTTTACTTTAAAACCTTTTGCTTTCCATTTTTCGTGATCAACACAATTTCTTGTATCAATTAAAATTTTGTTTCTCATTAAATCCATAATCTTATCAATGTAAAGCATTTTAAAAGCATCATGATCGGTAAGAATTATAATACAATCAGAATCTTTAACGGCATCATTTAATGAACTTAAATTATATTCAAATTTCTTTACAAAAGGATCATAAATCTTTACTTGGTAGTTCTTTTTTTCCAATAATTCTATAATAGGAATCGCAGGAGTTTCACTAATATCGTCGATATTGGCTTTAAAAGCAACACCAAAAATTGTGATTATAGGATTCTTGATGTGTTTTATTTCTTCTTCAACCATCTTTACTATGTAATTTGGCATAGAGGCATTTATATTTCTTGCAAAGGGTATAAGATTTGCGTTATTCAAAGATTTTTCAATAATAAACCATGGAACTACAGGTATACAGTGCCCTCCAACCCCAGGCCCGGGTTTATGAATATTCACCCTAGGGTGTTTATTTGCAAGTTCTATTGCTTCCCACACATTAACATTTAGATCTTCACATATTTTTGCAAATTCATTTGCAAGAGCTATATTAACATCTCTATATGTATTCTCCATTAATTTTACTATTTCTGCGGTTGTTGAGTCAGTTAAATAAATATTGCCTTTCACAAAGCTTTTATATATCTCTTTTGCTTTTTGTGATGATTCTTCATTAATTCCACCAATAATACGATCATTGTTGATGAATTCTTTTAACATATTGCCTGGAATTACCCGTTCAGGACAGTGTGCAACATAAACATCTTTTATGCTAATTACTCTTTCAATAATTGGAACTACTACATTTAGTATAGTACCTGGAGGAGAAGTGGATTCCAAAATGATGAGATTTTCTTTTTTTATGTATGGCAAAATGCTTTCTGTTGCACTAACAACATATTTTAATTCCGCCTTTTTTTCTTTTTCATTTAAGAGTGTAGATACACAGATGATAAAAACATCTGCCTCTTCTGGTTTAGAAACTATAATCAAATTTTTTGATTTTATTGCTTTTTGAATTAATTCTTTCATTTCGGGTTCTAACTCTATATGAATTTTTCCATGTTTTAAACTTTCCACAACTTCCGGATTTATATCTACGCCAACAACATTGTATCCGTGTGTGGCAAACATTGTTGCAGTTGGCAGTCCTATATATCCTAACCCTATTACACATATTTTTCTCATTTT
>DYKL01000053.1 GCA_020722645.1 Acetofilamentum sp.
CTTTTTTCTAAGCAATCGCCCGTAAACCCTACAAACTTGTAAGTAAGTTCCGTTAAAACCGGTTCTGGCTTGAGATTGCTTCGTGCCTCGCAATGACGCAAAGCGTACGAAGCAAAGCCTCGTAATGACGCAAAGCGTATGAGTAGGCTAGCGACAAATTTTTAATACAAGGTTTCGGACAATAATGATTACAAATCCGTAGCAGCGTTGGTTCTATATCGTAGTATTCCAGATTAATTTCCCTTTTTCTATATCAATACAAAAAATCCTGTCTTTTTTTTCACCACCCGCTATATAAATAAAAGGATTACAATAACGTACATTTTTAAAATAAAATCTCTCACTAATTTTCGCCTCCAAATCGTTTTGTTTAAAAGACCATAATATTTGTCCGGTTGAGTTAATTAAAGATAAAATAAAACCGGACACAGAATTAAGAGTTTCGGAATGTTTTAACAAAATTCTTTCAGGATTATCCAAAACAACAGGAATGTATGTATGAGCAAAATACAATAATTCAGGAGATATGTATGAGTTATCAGATTCAATCCTTTTGTTTTTGTATGTTAACTGGTATCTTTCTGAACCATTCATTTTCTTGAAATCAAAATTATTTACAAATTCATTTTTTTGTCTTGAATGCTTCACTTCATCATAAGGTTCTTTTTCAACTCTCTTAATATCAAATGAATGTGGGTCAATAGAATACTTATAAGCGTTTTCAGCAACAAAATATACGTTCTTGTCAGTTTCGTTGATGTATATCTCTTTAATTTTAACATCTTTAAGCTCGTTTAATTTATCACCAATTTGTCTGTCATCAAAAACAATTTCAAATTTTTCAGTATCTAAAACACAAAACCTTTCATTTTCCTTGAACCAGATTTTATCTTTTAGTTCTCCTATAATTTCTAATCTACTGAATCTTTTGGGGATTAAAGTTCTTACAACAAAACCTGATTTTTGGTCTAATTCGGTAATTCTGCAATCAGAATAAGAATCACCATCTCCTCCGGAATGATATATATTACTTGAAACATAAATTCTTTCATTATAAATTATCATATCATCAAAACGGCTTGCTCCGTGACGATTTTTCCATCTCATAAAAAATATCATTGGTATAGTGAATAACACAAGACCAACAATTGTTAATATAACTGTAATTAAAGTAGAATTCATTTTGTTTTTTAATGATTAATAACGAAAACCGAAAACTAAAATATCATCGAGCTGATTTTTATAACCTTTCCATTTGATGAATTCATTTTCCAATTCAATTTTCTGTTCAGACAAATCTAGATGAGAAATTTCTAATAGGAAGTTTTTCAACCCAGAAATTTTATATTTTTCATTTTTTTCGCCACCGAACTGGGAAGCAAAACCGTCAGAAAACATATAAAATATATCATTTTTTTGAACTTCTATAATATGATTTGTAAAAGGTTTTTCAACTGGAAACTTACTAACCGGCTGTTTATCTGCTTTATATTCAAAAAGTTCTTTATTTCTGACCAAAATAAGTGGATTATTAGCACCTGCAAAATCAATTATGTTTTTTGTTTTGTCAATAACAGCAAAAGCAATGTCAAGACCTTCTGCTCTGTCTGATTTTTGTTCATACTGCACAAATGCAGACTTTATTTGATTTCTGAGTTCATCTAAAACATGATTAGATTGTGTAATTTCTCTGTTTCTGACAATTTCATTAAGCAAAGCAATGCTTAAAATAGACATAAAAGCACCAGGTACACCGTGTCCGGTACAATCTGCAATAGCTACAATTATTAAATCGTTGATTTTCTTAATCCAGTAAAAATCACCACTTACAATATCTCTTGGAAGGAACAGAACAAAATTATCAGACAAAAAAGTCGAAATAGCTTTTTCTGATGGTAATACGGCATTCTGAATTCTTTGTGCATATACTATACTTGCAGTAATATCTTTATTTTTTTTGTCAATTATTTCACTTTGTGCTAATATTTCGGTATTAAGTTCTTTAAGGTTTTCTGCCTGTGTTTTTATTTCTTCATTTTGCTGATTAATTTGACTATTTTTTTGATTTAGGATAATATTTGCTTTCTTTTTATCTCTGAAATTTTTATAAATAACTATGGTAATTATCAACAGTAATGCCAAAGCAGTAAAAATAAAATTTTTCTCTGTTTTTTGCTGTTTTATTTCCAGATTTTGTTTTTCTATTTTTGTATTTTGTATTTCAATTTCTTTTTCCTTCTTTTCATTTTGGTAAATGGCTTCGAGTTCAAGAATATTTTTATCATTTTGAACTTTCAGAAGACTATCGCTTAGATTTTTATACAAAAACATATATTCATTAGATAATTTATAATTGCCTGTTTCAGAGTAACAATTTGCTAATAGCAAGTAAATTTTTTTAATTTCTGTAAGATATTTAGCAGGCTTGGCAAGTTCGAGGGCATAATTTGCTTTTTTAATTGCCTCATTATAGTTTTTATCATTATAATCAAAATTTGCAAATGCCACGTAAGATGTGATTATCCCAATTTTATTCCCAGTTTCTTCGGATATTTCAATAGCTTCTTCATAATATGGCATACTTTTGTCGTATAATTCCAATTCAAAAAATATTTGTCCGATATTTAATAAAGCCATAACGGTTCCTTGTTTATCTGATATTTCTTTTGATATTTCGAGAGTTTTCATATAATTGACCAATGCCAGTTTATATATTTTCTGGTCTGCATAGATGTTGGCTATATTGTTGTTACAATTGGAAATTCCTTTTTTATCATCAAGTTCTTTTTTAATTTTAAGTGATTTCTGATAATATTTAATTGCTTTATCATAATCTTTCATTGCATACATAATTAAGCCGGTATTGTTCAGGCAAATTGAAATTGTTTTCAAATCACCGCTTTCTTCGGCATAATCAAGGGCTTTTTGCAACTCTTGAATTCCTTCGTAATAATTTGACTGATAAAAATGAATCAGCCCGATATTGTTGATAGTTCTTGCAATCCCTATTTTATCGTCAATTTTTTTATATTCATCAACAGCGAAATTGTAAAACAAAATGGCAGAATCCAAAGAACCTTTGTTTTTGTAACCATTGCCAATGTTTTTATATCCCTCTCCTAATCCTTTGTAGTATCCTGCTTTATTAGCCAAATCTACGGCTTGTTGTCCGTAATTTATACACTCTTTTGGAACAGAATAACTGTATTCCCAGCTAATTTCATTTAAAATGTCAACTTTTGCCGTATCTGCTTTTTCGGTGGTAAGTAAATTTTTCAGGCTATCAATATATTTATTATCCTGACTGTATGTTAATTTTAGAGATAAAAACAGAAAAATTAAAATAAAGGAGTTTTTTAAAAAAGTATTCATGACTGATTTAAAATTTTCAGTAAAAGTATTAAAATTTATTTTAAATTTAAAAAAATGTAGCAAGGTCCTCTTTCGCAAACATAAGCAGTTAAATAAAATTTAAAGAATAATTTATCAGTAATTCGTTAATTTTTCAATTAGCCAATTTATTACTCGCAAAAACATAATTTGCAGAATATTAACGAATTACTATAAAATATACCAAACTATTGATTTATATTACACTAATTTTATTCATTTTACTTCTGTTCTTTCAAATTTGATAATATCACCATATTCATCATTGTGCATAATAGTCATTATATTTGCCAAAGGGGTGTTGTTGAATAAATGAGCAGGGTCAGTCATCATTCTGATATACGAAACAGGCAAAACACCAATGCTTGATTCATCAAACTGTTCAACAGGAATCCACCCTGCACCGTTTAGATAAAACTCAAACCAGACATGACCTTTGAGATAATTTTCAGGAGAATAAAATCTACCGGCATCAACGGGACCCCAAACTTGTCTTGCAGGAATACCATTTGCTCTCAATAGTGCAACAACCGTTAAACTTCCTGTTGCACATTCAACATCATTTGCTTTAATTATATCGTCAACTGTATTCCAAACAGGTGCTTTACCTTTTGTTTTTTCGTTTATCCATTTTATTGTATTTTTCACAGTTTCTATGGTATTTGCACCTTTTAATTTTTTGGCTGTATTTACAATTATCTCGGAGTTAAGATTATATCTGTCGGAACTTTTGAGATAAATTTTAATTTTTTCCGGAATTGGTGTATTCAAATTTGCATTGTTTATTAAATCCCAATAACTGTAAGGTTTTTTA
This sequence comes from Acetofilamentum sp., assembly GCA_020722645.1. Taxonomy (GTDB): domain Bacteria; phylum Bacteroidota; class Bacteroidia; order Bacteroidales; family JAFGUD01; genus JAFGUD01. Next base: position 4,205 of record DYKL01000053.1, read on the forward strand.
ACAACTGTACATTTAACAGAAACTTTATTTTTATCAGTTGGAAGTATAAAAATAAGTTCAAAATCATTTTCTTTTACTGATTTTACAAGTGTTGCACCTGTGATTACATAAGTAGATTTTTGATATGGTAAATCAGTAGAAGGGACAGGAATACAGAGAGTTTTGTCGTTTTCGTAAATTAACCCCGAATTTGAAGGATTAAATTCAAAAGCCAAAGTATATTCATAAGATTTCAGGTTATCCAAAATGCCGGAAACATAGTTGAAATTTGCTTCTCCCAGATTTTCTTTGCCGAAAGATATTGCTTTTTTGCAATATTCTTTTGATAGTTCAATATTTTTGAGTTCATAAGCACTAACAACAGCTTCAACATAATACCAGCCTATATTTGAATTTAAACTGATTGCCTTTTGCATTGAAATAAGAGCATTTTCAAAATATCCTGTATTTCTCTGAACATATCCTTTGTAAGCAATATAATCGCTGTTTTTTTGGTCAAGTTGAACTGCTTTACTTATAAAGGTTAAAGCATTTACAAAGTCATTTTTCCCGGCATATTCAACCGATTTTACGTAATAATCATTTGCGGTTGTCTGACTTTGAGCTGAATAAAAAGAAATAACTGTTATGCTTATTAATAACAATTTTAGTGTTTTCATCTTTTATTGTATTTTTGTAAGAACTTTTTCAACATCTTCGGGTGTGTCAATGCTTATACTTTCATAATCAGTTTCAATTGTTTTAATAAAATACCCATTTTCAATCCAGCGATTTTGTTCCAAATTTTCTGAAATTTCTGAATTTGAAGGTTCTAAACATACCAATTCTCTTAAAACAGAAGTTCTGTATGCATAAACACCTATATGAATAAAAAAATCAATACTATTGACGACAATAAGATCTCTGACAAAAGGTATTAAACTTCGGCTGAAATATACAGCTTTTTGATTTTTGTCAATTACTACCTTAATTCTGTTTGAATTAAATAATTCCTCATTATAACCGACTTTATTCACTAATGTTGCGATTTGAACTTTTTCGTCAACAAAAGATTTAGCAATAGATTTTAGAGCGTCAGGATTTATCAAAGGTTCATCTCCCTGCACATTTACAACTACATCAAATTCTTTTCCTTTTTGTTTTGAATAAATATTAAGAGCTTCCAGACAACGACTTGTTCCATTCAGATGCTCAGCGTTAGTCATTACAGCACGACCGCCGAAATTTTGTACTGCTTCAAAAATTCTGTTATCATCAGTTGCAACTACAACTTCATCAAAAGCAACTATACTTTGCTCATAAACTCTTTCAATCATTGTTTTACCTTTTAGTTCGAGCAAAGGCTTCCCGGGAAATCTTGTAGAAGCATATCGAGCAGGAATTATTGCAAGTATTTTCATATTAAATTTTATTTTTTACAAATTCAGTTGTATTTTTTCTTGTTCTTTTTGATGTTTCAGCTACTCTTAAATTTTCGGGCAAAACATCAGGATTTCCGGCGTATCCGACAGCAATAAAAGTATTCGGTATAAATTCTTCTTTGTCCAAATTAAAAACTTCAATTGTCTTTTCGGTATCAAAACCCGCCATTTGATGAACCTGAAATCCAAACTCAGCTGCCTGTAATGCCAGATAAGAATTAGATGCTCCAACATCATGCAAAAAATAAGCATTAGGACTTTTATTTTTTTCGTATTTTTTTCTACCGACAGACAAAATTAATATCTGTGCATTTTTAGCCCAAATCTGATTTGCATCAACCAAACAACTTATAAATTTTTCAAAAAGTTCATTATTTTCCTTTCTGGCGTATAAATAAATCCAAGGCTGTTCATTTCTGGCAGACGGAGCCCAGCTTGCCGCTTGAAACAATATATCAAGCTGTTCGTCAGTAATTTTTTCTTCGCTGAATGCCCTTGGACTGCGTCTTTTTTTTATTGCATTTAATATTTCCATTATGTTTAATTTTTGTGTTTAAAACTTAAAAAAGGTTTCATAAAAATTTGCAACTCTTCGTTGTCTGCATTTATTATTTCATCTCTGCCACCCTCCCAGAATTTATATCCGTTATGAATAAAAATTATTTTATCTGCAATATCAAAAACTGAGTTCATATCGTGAGTGTTGATTATTGTTGTCATTTTGAATTCCTCGACAATATCTTTAATCAATTCATCAATTTTACCGGCTGTAATTGGGTCTAAACCCGAATTAGGTTCATCACAAAAGAGGTATTTAGGATTATTTACTATTGCTCTTGCTATTGCCGCTCTTTTCTGCATTCCACCGCTTAATTCAGAGGGATATTTTTGTTCAACATTTTCTAGCCCAACTCTTTTTAAGCTAACAACTGCCCTTTCAATTTTCTCTTCTGTTTTCATTTCGGTAAACATATCAAGCGGAAAAATTGTATTTTCAAGAACAGTCATCGAATCAAACAAAGCACCACCCTGAAAAACCATTCCTATTTCGCGTCGTATTTCTTTCTTAAACTTTGTTTTACTTCCTGTAAATTCACGATCGTCATAAAAAACACTACCTTTAGTCGGGTTTTCAAGTCCGACAATAGTTTTTAACAAAACAGTTTTTCCCGAACCACTTTTACCTATGGTACAATTAATTTTTCCGGGTACAAAAACTGCTGAAATTCCTTTCAAAACTTCTTTATCGTCAAATCTTTTAAATATGTCTTTTACTTCAACCATTTATGTTAAAAGCAATTGAGTTAAAATAACGTTAAACATTAAAATAAAAATACTACTGTAAACAACCGCTCTTGTACTTGCTTTGCCAACTTCAACAGAGCCTCCTTCGACATAATAACCCTGAAAAGCTGAAAGTGTACAAATTATAAATCCGAAAATAAGAATTTTAATAAAAGAATAAGTAATATAAAAAGGAATAAAAGACATTTTCAAGCCGGCTGTAAAAACAGAAACATTAACAGCATCAAAAAAATAAGCAACAAGCCAGCCCCCGAAAATTCCTATTATTACACTTAAAACATACAATATCGGGAAAAAAACCAAAGTGGCAATTATTTTGGGCAAAACCAGATACCCAGCCGAATTAACACCCATAATTTCAAGAGCATCAATTTGTTGCGTAATTCTCATTGTCCCAAGTTCAGATGCTATGTTAGAACCAACCTTGCCCGACAAAATCAAACTTACCATTGTCGATGAAAATTCCAAAATCATCATATCCCTTGCTCCATAACCAATGAGTGTTCTTGGAACTATCGGATTTATAAAATTTATTGCAGTTTGTAAGGTTATTACAGCGCCCATAAAAATAGATACAATAAGCACTATTCCAATAGAATTTAATCCTATTTTGTCAAACTCTTTAATTATTTGAGAAAAATAAGGTTTTGCTTTTTCGGGTTTTGAAACTACTCTTTTTAAAAATATGAAATACTTACCGAAATTGTAGAATATGTCTAAAATCTTCTTAATCAAAATTAATTTATTTTTGCAACAAATATAAAAAAATTATAATGCTTTACAAAACTTCAGGTATCGTTTTAAGACAACAGAAATATACCGATAATAAAAGAATTGTGCATATTTTCACTGAAAAATTCGGAAAAAAAAGTTTTATAATTTTTAGCAATTCAAAATCAAAAAACAAATTTGTTCAATTATTTCAGCCTTTTTTTATACTTAATATTGAGTTTTCGCAAAATAAAAATAATTTAGCGACCTTAAAAGAGGCTAATATAGGCTTTCCTTTCAAAACAATCCCGTTTAATACTCAAAAATCGGCAATTGTATTTTTTTTATCTGAAATAATTTGGAAAATATATGACGAACAATATATTGACGAAAAATTCTATCATTTTTTTGAAAATGCTGTCAAATTGCTTGATAATCAATCAAAGCCGGCAAATTTTCACATTGCATTTATGACCGATTTACTTTATTTTCTAGGATTGAACCCCGTAAAAAATTTTTCTGAAACAAACAAATATTTCAGTATTCCTGATGCTAAATTTTTCGACAAATATGATAATCAAAATTGTATGGACGAAAAATCATCAGCCATTTTTTACGAATTGTTAAATTCCGGTTTATCTAAATCAGAAAATTTAATCATCAATAAAAAAGAAAAAAAAAATGTTTTAGACAAAATACTTGATTTTTATACTTTTCACTACAGTCATTTGAAAAACTTAAAAACTTTGGGTGTTCTTGAAGAATTATTTGCTTAAAAAAAATTACTATGGAAATAATATTAAAAAAGATGCGTACCGAATACTTCGAACCTGTTAAATATTTTTTGGAATACGGTCAGGAAAGCATTTTAATGAACGACCTGCTTGGAAAACAATTAAAAATTGAATTTACAGGCAAAATAAACTGCATTAAATGTGGTGCTGTTACAAAAAAAAGTTTTGGTCAGGGCTTTTGTTACAATTGTTTTCTGACAGCTCCTGAAGCAGAAGAATGTGTTTTCTTTCCTGAAAAATGCCTCGCTCACGAAGGCATAGCCAGAGATATGGAATATGCAAAAGAAAATTGTCTTAAACCTCATTATGTCTATTTTTCAAAAACCAGCAATATTAAAGTCGGCGTTACAAGGCAATCTCAGATACCAACAAGATGGATAGACCAGGGAGCATCACAAGCCGTTAAATTCGCCAAAACTCCTTATCGTCAAATAGCTGGTCTGATTGAAGTTGAGCTTAAAAAGAATTTTTCGGACAAAACGTCGTGGCAAAAAATGCTTAAAAACGAAAGTACAGACCAAAACCTGATTGATGCTAAACAAAAAGCAATTGATTTATTACCCGAAGATTTTAAAAAATTTTTAATCAATGATAATGAAATAATCGAAATAAAATATCCGTTTTTAAAAGTCCCACAAAAAATCAATTCTATGAACTTTGACAAAAATAATACTATCGAAGGTATTTTAACAGGTATAAAAGGACAATACTTAATTTTTGACAATGAGAAAGTATTAAATATCAGGTCACATTCGGGTTACAATGTAATATTAAATTTGGTTCTACCGCAAACTGTGTGAAAATTAAAAACTAACTAACGTTACAATGTTTTTTATGTGTCTTAAACTGAAAACAGCGAAGTTATTGAAATTGATTATGTTAAAAATTGTGGATAAATGTATTTTATACTTGAAAAATAATTTTTAATTTTGCAAGCGATGAAAATATCAAAAAATGGACGAAGAAAATATTTTTGACAACGAAAATCTTGAAAACACTACGGAAATAAACGGAGCTAATGTCTTTTCAGTATCCGGAATGTACAAGAATTGGTTTTTGGACTATGCTTCTTATGTAATATTGGAAAGAGCTGTGCCACATGTAAATGATGGATTAAAACCGGTTCAGAGACGTATCCTTCACTCAATGAAACGTTTAGATGACGGAAGATACAATAAAGTAGCCAATATCATCGGACATACCATGCAGTTTCACCCGCACGGAGACGCTTCTATCGGAGATGCGCTTGTACAACTTGGTCAAAAAGAACTTTTGATTGACACACAAGGAAACTGGGGCAATGTTTACACCGGCGACTCGGCTGCTGCTCCTCGTTACATCGAAGCTAGATTGTCAAAATTTGCTTTGGAAATTCTTTTTAATGCTAAAACTACTAACTGGAAACCTTCTTACGACGGCAGAAATCAGGAACCAATTAACCTGCCTGTAAAATTTCCTTTGCTTCTTGCACAAGGTGTTGAAGGGATTGCAGTTGGGCTCGCATCAAAAATTTTACCGCATAATTTTATTGAGCTTATTGACGCATCGGTTTCATACCTAAAAAATGAAGAATTTGAGCTTTATCCTGATTTTTTTACCGGAGGTTTAATTGATGTTTCAAAATATAACGACGGTATTCGTGGCGGTAAAATAAGAGTCAGAGCAAGAATCGAAAAAACAGATAAAAAAACACTGACTATCACCGAACTGCCTTTCGGTAAAACAACAACTCAATTAATTGACTCTATTCTGCTTGCAAACGAAAAAGGTAAAATTAAAATTCGAAAAATTGAAGATAAAACTTCCGATCAGGTTAAAATAATTATTCATCTACATAGCGATTTGACTGCCGATCAGGCTATTGACGCTCTTTTTGCTTTTACTGAATGTGAAATCTCCATTTCTCCGAACTGTACTGTTATCGAAGGTGATAAACCAAAATTTTTATCGGTTACTGAAATGTTAAAAATATCTGCCGATAACACTCTGAACCTTCTGAAAAAAGAATTGGAAATTGAAATAGATGAGCTTAATGAATCGCTCTTTTTTGCTTCTTTGGAGAAAATATTTATCGAAAATAAAATTTATCAAAAAATTGAAGATTGTACTACTTTTGAACAGATTATTGAAACTATTGACAAAGGACTTGACCCTTTTAAACCTAAGTTCATAAGAGAGGTTACCCGTGATGATATTGTTCAGCTTACTGAAATCAAAATTAAAAGAATATCAAAATTTGACTCTTTCAAAGCTGATGAGTACATAAAAAATTTGTTGGACAGAATTAAAAAAGCAAAACAAAATTTAGACAATATTGTTCAATATACAATTGACTACTTTTTACATATCAAAGAAAAATACGGAAAAGGGAAAGAACGTAAAACCGAAATCAGAAGTTTTGACGATATAATAGCCTCAACCGTAGCTGTTGCAAACAAAAAATTATATGTTAATTTCAAAGAAGGTTTTGCAGGTACCGAACTTAAAGACGGAGAATATTTGACTGATTGCTCTGAAATTGATGATGTTATTGTTTTTCTTCAGACTGGTGAATATTTTGTAACTAAAGTAACCGATAAGTTTTTTATTGGTCAGAATGTTATTCATATTGATATTTTCCGCAAAAATGATGACCGAACTATTTATAACGTAGCTTATTTAGACGGAAAAACAGGTGCAACTTTTGTCAAAAGATTTCCTGTTACTTCTGTCCTTAAAGATAAACATTATGATTTGACATCGGGGGCTAAATATTCCAAAATACTTTATTTTTCTGCCAATCAAAACGGCGAAGCTGAAGTTGTCATTGTAAAATTAAAACCCAAACCAAGACTGAAAAAACTGAAGTTTGAGTTTGATTTCGGCGAAATGACTATTCGCAACCGCACAGCGAAAGGTAATACTCTGACTAAAAATTTGGTGCATAATATAACAATAAAAGAAAGAGGCGAATCTACCTTGGGAGGACAAAAACGTTGGTTTGATTTCAATACTTTACGTTTAAAAAGTACTGAAACAGATAAATATCTGGGTGAATTTGAAAACGGCGAAAAAATATTGGTTGCATACAAAAACGGAATTTATGTTCTATCTTCCTATGAATTAACAAATCACTTTGAACCGGATATTGTTGCAATTGAAAAATATAATCCGCATAAAGTTTATAATGCGATTTATTTTAATGCCGAACAAAATTTTGTTTATATGAAAAGGTTTACATTCGACCCGACAACAGTCGAACAATCATATATAGGCGATGAAGATGGTTCGTATTTAATGGATTTTTGCGATTTGGAAAATCCTTTTGTAGAAATTGTTTTCGGTGGAACTGATGCCAAAAAAGAGCCGAAAATTATTACCGCAGAAGAGTTTATATCAGTAAAATCAGTTACTGCAAGAGGTAAAAGACTTGCAACTAATGAAATTTCATCAGCTAAATTTATTATTCCCGAAATAATTGAAGAAGAAACACCTGAAAATGAAAACGAACAAAACGATGAGAATTTAAAAGAAGAAAATAAAAAAGATAAAATTAATTTTGAAGTCATTATGCCTGACGGAAAACAAATAAATCTGGATTTCTAACCAGCAATAATTACTTTCGTGAAATCGTTTCGCTAGTTCGTTGATTTTTTAATTTTCGTCATCCTGAGTAATTACTAAGGAAACAAATTATTGATTTTCAGGTAATTAGCGGTTTTTTGTTCAACAAACATAATTCGCTGAATATCAATAGATTACTATAAATATGCCGAGCTATTGATCAATAATATGTGTTAAATATTCATTTTCAAAATAGAATTTAATTTTATCAACCATATAATTGTCTTTTTTATCTTTACACATTATAAAAATTCCGCTCCAAATATCCCAGCCTAAGAGCATTTTAATATCGGATATTTTAAAATCGAAGAAAACAGCATCAAAACCATAAATGGGTAAATCAAAAACAGCATCAAAATTTTTTTCAAGAATCTGAGCCATTTCAAATATATGTTCTGCCTCCAAATGGTAGAATTCATAAGATTTTTTATCTTCTGCAACAGTAATAAGTTTACCGTTTACAAATTTGAGATTTTCTTTTTGTTTATCCATCAAAAGATAATTTTGTATTGGTTTAAACCTGTTGATTTTGTCTGTGGGGACACCGACAAAAGCGTCTATTACCGACATTTCAGGTGTCCAAACCTGAAATTTCAACGGTTTTAAACCAAGACCATATAATTTTATAACCATTTTTTCTTTTTAAAAAACAATAGGGTAAAAACCGACGATAAAATCATCATTACAACTGCCAACGGATAACCAATTTTCCATTTCAGTTCAGGCATAAAATCAAAGTTCATTCCATACACACTGGCTATTAGAGTGGGGGGAAGAAAAATAACAGTAACAACCGTAAAAATTTTAATTATTCTGTTTTGCTCCATATTGACCAAACCCAAAAAAGAATCCTGCAGAAATTCGAGTCTTTCAAAGTTGAAACCTGTATGTTCAAGCAAAGAATTGACGTCTTCGAGCATAATTTTCATCGTTTCAAAGTCTTCCTTCGGGAAAATTTTGCTTTTCATCATTGCTGAAATAACACGATGTTTTTCAACGATATTTTCCCGAATAATAATTGTTGTTTCTTGTAGAGCTGTTATTTTTAGCAGTAAGTTTTTATGAATTTGGTTTTCGCCTGTTAGTTCTTTGTTTATTGCTGTAATTTTGTCGGTTATCAGTTCAATTATATCTGCATCTAAATCTATTCTTAAATCAAGTATCTGTATGTAAATATCGTCGCCGTCGTGTACTAAATTCAGTTCAAGTTTTTTGTACATTTCTTCAAAAGCTTTGTATTCCTGCTCTCTTTGTGTAATCAGAGTTTTGTTTTTTATAATAAAAGATACCGGTTCGGCAAAGTAGTTGTTGTTGTTGTTGTTGACGCTTATGAAGTTCAGGTTTATTTTTATTTCGTCAATAGTTTCGATGTATTTGGAACTTGTTTCTATTTCTTTCCTTTCTAATTTTGTGAATAAATCTACATTAAAAGTTTTTTCAACATGTAATATTTCTTCATCAGTAGCGTTTATCAAATCTACCCAAATAATATTCTGTTTTGAAAATTTCGAGCCTTTTTCTTTGACAACTCTGTCGTTTTTTAGTGAAAAGTAGTTTATCATCGTTGTTTTATTTGTTTTTAAATTTGAAAATCAAAAATATAAAAGTTTTGTCTTTTGTCAATATAATTTCTTCTTTATATTTTAGTTCTATATTTGAGGTAATTAAAATGTCCTGAATGTCTGATTCTTCTATTTCTTTTGATGTTGCCGATAATTTTTCGAGGCTTTTATAATGTGTTTTAGTTACAAAATAATTTATCTGACTTTTTTGGATAACAATTGCCAGTGTTCCGTTATTTGAAAGGGTTATGGCGATTTTCGGAAGTACATTTTCAATTTCAATATATTCCAAAATCAGACCTGCAAAAATCAGGTCTATGTTGCTGATTTGAAGTTCATCAATATTCAAATCTGTTTTTAGAATCTTTAACCCGTTGATTTTGCGTGAAAATCTTTGTTCAACAATTTTTAGATATTCTTGATTAAAATCAATTGCAAAAACATTTTGGGTGATAAGAGGATTAATATGTTCCAATCCGTTTCGGGTTGAACAACCCAAAATTGCAACGCTTTGGGGTTTGAATTTCTCTAAGCAGAATTTGGTATTGTTAATTTAGTATAGTTTTTATATCTTTGCAAAATTGTTGAATTTA
>DYKL01000496.1 GCA_020722645.1 Acetofilamentum sp.
AATTATTTTCATTCTATTGGTGTGAGAACTTTAAGGTTCTCATGGGGGTTTCATCAGTGTTTTTTTTTAATTTTCGGCAAAGATAAAATATGTATAAAGAAATAAAAATTATTCCAAATAAATTGTCAATGAATAATTGGTAGTACTATAATTAGAGTTAGTTCATAAAGCTTGCCCTGAAAGGGTCTTTAAAGTTGAAAGCCAGCCCTGTATGGGTCTATAAAGTTAGCATTTGATTTTAAATAAAAGGCACTTACAGGGCAGGCTTTTTAGACACTTATTGGGCAAGCTTTATAAACTTGGCAATTTATTAACTGACAATAATTATAAGTATAAGTGTATTTATCAATAATTCGTTAATTTTTCAATTAGTGTCATCTTGAGAGATAACGAAGGAAGCAAATTATTGATTTTCAATTATTTACCAATTTGTTACTCGCATAAACATAATTCGCTGAATATCAACAAATTACTATGAAATATGCCGAACTATTGTTTATGGTAATTCGGATTTATTCGTTTTTTTTGATTTCTTGCTGCTCGGGTTTGTTAATCATAAATTCTTCGCCGTATCTGCGATGACGCAACATAATACGAAGAGTTTGCATAACTTTTTCGGGTTTCAGAGAGCTTCTGGGACTTGCAACAAGAGAAGGAATTGTAACAATAACGTTCATTTTTTCGCCGGATTTGTTTCTGACCTCCACTACATTAGCCATTCCTACGCCTCTGTCAATTTCGTCCGGTTTTTCGGGGTCTGCTTCGGGAGCGTCAATTCTTGTTAAATCCAAATTTTGTAATTCGGCTCTGATAGATGAAATATCTTCAAAGAAAAATTCTAATGTGTATGGAGAAATTATTTGGTTATCAAGCCAATTATAAACACAGGTGTAAAAACTTATGTATTTTTCGGACAAAGCTAAAACCTGAATTTTATAGGTTGCGTAAACATTATATTCGCCGGTATTGTATCTTGTAATATACGGATCAGGAACTTCGTTTGTCTTCCAGAAAACAGGGTGGGGAACAACTATAAAATTTTCGGGAGTAATTGTAGCGGGATTAAGACTTAGCATTTCAATTGCCTGCGGTTTAACGTTATAGCGTATGTCTTTAATCAGCCAGTTTTCCATTTGGTCGGTTGTGGGACGCTTGGCATATTTTTGTTTTTGTGCCAGATAAGGTGTAAACCAACGGAATGTGTAAAAAAATGCTACAACAATAAAGAGTGTTGCAAATATGTATGTCATTAAAACTTTTTCGAAATATAGAACAACGAAAATAGATAATGCTACAAAAAGATAAGCCATAAAAACGCTACCGGCAAAAAATGAAGGGAATTTTGCTTTGTTAACAAAAAAATAGTTTTTCATTAACATAGTTTTTATTTCCGGCGTAATTGCTTGTTTTTTTTCTTGTTGATTTTCGTCCATCGGTGTAAAATTTACTTTGCAAATCTATATAATTTTAGATTATATGCAAAAAAATTAGCCGAATTATTTATTATTGTTGTTATTTGCTGTTCAATAAAAGTGAAAAATAAAACAGTAGATACTTTTGGAAGTGTCTGACAATTGTTGGTTGCTATTCCGAAAGTGTCGCAAAATCTTTCGGTGGTAGCTGTTGTGTTCGGTGAGGACATCAAACAGGGCAGAATACCACCAGTCGAAAGACCGGCGAGAACGAGGGTACGAGCTGCAAGCTCGCACCAACGGGGCAGAATACCACCAGTCGAAAGACCGGCGAGAACGAGGGTAATTTTATTCAAAAATTTCAATGAATGCAGTTCGGCATTATATCAAACAAGGTTCAATTTCGAGTTTATCTCTTTAAAAGCAACTTGGCAATAGATACTCTCAAAATATAACACCAAACCCAAACGAAAAATCAGGATTTGAAAAAACATTTTTTTTATAATAATTTTCTGATACAGTTGTAAGTGGCTTATTACCTGTTAAATCTATTGATCGTTTTTCACCACCGAGATTATAAAACAAATAACCGACAGAAATGTTTGAAGTCAAAAAGAAATAATTATGGCATTGTTAATTTAGTATAGATAAAACACCATTCCATTTTAACATTAAAAG
>DYKL01000054.1 GCA_020722645.1 Acetofilamentum sp.
AATAATTTCATAAAACTAATCTTGCTTTTTTTATTTATACAGTTTATTTTGACTTTTTTGTGTTTTTTAAGAATAATCTATTCAAGTTGTAGTTATTTTTTCTTTGCACATATCACTTAAATTATTTTTACTGAATCTGCGGAACTTTGCGTTTTTTCAGCGGTTCTTATCGGTTAATATTTAAAACGCAAAGTTTTCGCTGATATCGGACTATTTTTTAAAACATGTTCCTAAAAATACAGCCGTTTTATTGTAATAATTTGATAATCATGTTTATAGTATTTTCAAAATCAGAGAATCATAATTACTCGAAAGTCAATAATTTTCTTTTAAAAAATAAGGTACTATCGAAGCGATTTCACAAAAAAAGCAAGTAATTAGACGTTCATTTCAGGAATTTCTCCTTCGATAATTAAAGTAGCTTCGGTATATTTCTGAATTTCTTCAACGCTCACACCGGGAGCTCTTTCAAGCAGTTTAAACCCGTTTTCTGTAATTTCAAGAACAGCAAGGTTTGTAACTACTTTTTGCACACATTTAACACCTGTAAGTGGCAGAGTACAATTTTTTAATATTTTGGAATTTCCTTCTTTGTCGGTATGCATCATTGCCACAATAATATTTTTTGCACCGGCAACCAAATCCATTGAGCCACCCATACCTTTTATTAATTTACCGGGAATTTTCCAGCTTGCAATGTCCCCTTTTTCAGAAACTTCAAAAGCACCAAGAATTGTCATATCAACGTGTCCACCTCTAATCATAGCAAAACTTGTTGCTGAATCAAAAAAAGAAGCACCTTTTGCATAGGTAACAGTTTGTTTACCTGCATTTATAAGGTCTGCATCAAGTTCACTTTCTGTTGGAAAAGGTCCTATACCAAGCAAACCGTTTTCTGATTGTAAAACAACTTCAATTCCTTCGGGAATAAAATTTGCTACAAGTGTAGGAATACCAATACCCAGATTTACGTAATAGCCATCTTTAACTTCTTGTGCTATACGTTTTGCTATTTGATTTTTATCTAATGCCATAATAAAATTTTGAATTAAAAATTTAACAATTTATTTTCTAATTGTAACTTGTTCAATACGTTTTTCATAATTAACACCTTGAAAAATTCTTTGAACAAAAATACCGGGAGTATGAATTTGATGCGGATCTAATTCACCTGCCGGAACAAGTTCTTCTACTTCGGCAATTGTTATTTTACCGGCGGCTGCCATCATATTATTGAAATTATTTGCAGTATGATGATAAATTAAGTTACCGTGAGTGTCTCCTTTCCAAGCTTTAACAAGCGCAAAATCAGCTTTAAGCCATTTTTCCATAAGGTACAGTCTTCCATCAAATTCACGTACTTCTTTACCTTCGGCAACTTCAGTTCCAACCCCTGCCGGAACGTAAAATGCAGGGATACCTGCACCGGCTGCTCTAATTCTTTCGGCAAGTGTACCTTGCGGATTTAACTCAACTTCGAGTTCTCCTGATAACATTTGTCTTTCAAATTCTTTATTTTCGCCTACATACGAGGCAATCATTTTTTTGACCTGATGTTTTTTTAATAATATTCCCAAACCAAAATCGTCAACGCCGGCATTATTTGAAATACAAGTAAGACCTGTTATATTTGAATTAGCTATTGTTCTGATAGCATTTTCAGGAATACCACACAAGCCAAACCCGCCTAACATCACGGTCATATTGCTTTCAAGCCCTTTTAGAGCTTCTTCTGCATTTTTAAAAACTTTATTCATGCTATATAAATTTTATTAATTATTATAATTTTATAATACTTAGTTATACGGCTATAATCCAATGTTATAGCGTTGTTTATACTTTTGTAATACCAATTTTTTAACACAGCTTCACAATTGTCTTAGTTTTATTTCTAACAGCCAATATATCTAGAAATTACTAATCGTTGAATTTCAGAAGTTCCTTCTCCGATTTGGAGTAAACGTTGGTCGCGGTAATGTCTTTCAATGTCATAATCTTTTATAAGACCATATCCACCATGTATTTGAACGGCTTTATCAGCAACTTCTTTTGCAATTTCAGAGCAATAAAGTTTAGACATTGCAGCTTCTTTTGCAAAAGGCAAATTATTATCTTTTAACCAACAGGCTTTGTATAATAAATTACGTGCAAGTTCAATTTTTGTAGCCATATCAGCTAAACTAAAAGCAATATCCTGAAATTTACTGATTGGTTTTCCGAATTGTTTACGTTCCTTAGCATAATTAAGAGCTAATTCATAAGCCCCTTGTGCCAAACCAAGTCCCATAGCAGCAATTGATAATCTACCATTATCAAGAGTGCTGAGCATTATTTTTGAACCTTGACCTCTTTTGCCAAGCAAATTCTCTTCGGGTACCTTACAATTATCAAAAAACATTTCTGATGTATCGGAAGCACGCCACATCATTTTATTGTGCATAGGTCTTGCTGTAAAACCGGGAGTATTTCTATCTACAATAATTGTAGAAAATTCTTTTTTACCCTCAACCTCATCACTAACAGCCTGAACAGTAACGCCAATGCTAATTGGAGAAGAACCGTTTGTAATGAATATTTTAGAACCATTAATTGACCAAGTACCATTTTCTAATGCAGCTTTTGTTTTTGAACCACGAGAATCGCTACCTGCATCAGGTTCGGTTAACCCAAACGCCCATAACGCTTCACCTGTACATAATTTAGGCAGGTATTTCATTTTTTGTTCTTCGGTACCATAGTAGTATAGTGGTCCTATACCAAGAGAATTGTGTGCGGCTAAAGTTGCACCTTGTGAACTGTCAATTCTGGTAATTTCTTCTACTGCTATAATGTATGATAATGTATCCATTCCCTGACCGCCGTATTTTTGAGGCAGATACATTCCGAACAGACCAAGTTCACCCATTTTTTTTGTTAACTCTATTGAAAACTCGGCTTTTTCGTCAAGCTCTTGAGCAACAGGTTTAATTACTCTCTCTGCAAAATCTCTTACAGATTCGCGAATCATTTGTTGGTTTTCGGTAAGATTAAAGTCCATAACTGTTATATTTTAATTTGTATAATGAAATATTTTTATATAATTTTTATTCTTTTTTATTAACCCAAGCTGTTCGGGGTTTGCAATCCCGAACTTGTAAGTGTTTTGGATTACAAAGCATTATTGTCCAAAACATAAAACGTTATATTATAAGACTTTACATTTTAAAATTGCAATCAAAAGTATATATAAAACTTTTTATTTCGTTTAAGACTTCGTTTTAAATGCTCAAATAAATGCAAGTTTGTAACTTGCATTTTTCACCCGCCTTTTCGTCTCTGCGAGGCTTTGCGAAGCAGACCCTGACTCGTTAAAACCGGTTCGGGTTTAAGATTACTTCGCAAAGCCTCGTAATGACGCAAAGCGTATGAGTAGGCTAGCGACAAATTCTTAATACAAGGTTTCGGACAATAATGATTACAAAGTCGAAACAGCGTAGAAACAGCGTAAGAACGATTTTTATTGCTATTCTTCATCTTCAAACAAAATTAGTTTGGTACTTGTTTCAATCATATCACCAACTTTTGCATTTATTTTTTTAATCACTACATCTTTTGGTGCAACAATATTGTTTTCCATTTTCATTGCTTCAACAATTAACAAGACAGTTCCTTTTGATATTTTTTTACCTTCCGAGACATTAATTTTTATAACTTTTCCGGGCATTGGTGCAGATACAAAATTACTGTGTGAATTTGTCGAGTAATCGCTTTCAAATTCTTGTTCTATTAAATAATCTTCGCGTGAAAGTTCAAAATCGAAAATTCCATAATTTAAAAATGTTAATTCTTCGCTGTTTGAAATGTTTGTAATAATAAAACTATCATCAATAATTATGCTTAGTTCGTGTTCAAGTAATGAAACAAATTTTACTTTATATAATTTATCTTGAAAAATAATTTCATAATCAGGATTTCTGAATTTATCAACCTGAAGTTTATATAATTTACCATCTAAATTAACTTTAATTTCAGAAACATTCCTCCAATATCCAATTTTTTGCCATATATTATTTAATTTGTAATCTTTTTGAAAACAATAAATTAGATAACTTAATAAAGGAATATGTAAAGGTATTTTTTCTTTTGTTTCAATAATTTTTTTAGTTATTTGGGGTGTAACTATATCGCAGATTTTAGTAGAAATTTCATTGTTTTTATAAATATCAAGTTTCATTAATTCAGCCAGATATGAAATATTAGTTTTAATTCCCTGAATTTTATATTCTTTCAGACCGTAAATCATTTTGTGAATTGCTTCGTCTCTATTATTTGCCCACACAATAAGTTTAGAAATCATAGGGTCGAAATTAGAAGAAATAACAGTTTCGGAACATATTCCGGAATCAAGTCTGAAATAATCTTGTTTGGGTGGTTTATAAAGAGTCATTTGACCAGGTGAGGGCATAAAATTTTCAAAAGGATTTTCAGCATAAATTCTGCATTCAATTGCATGACCTTTTTGAGATATATTTTCTTGTTTTAAACGTAAAGGATTTCCGGCAGCAATAAGTATTTGTTCAGCCACAATATCTGTACGTGTAACTAATTCAGTAACAGGGTGTTCAACCTGAATTCTTGTATTCATTTCGAGAAAATAAAAATTCAAGTCTTTATCAACTAAAAATTCGATAGTTCCGGCACTGTTATACCCGATTTTAGAAGCAATTTGAACGGCAGCACCGCACATTTTTTCTCTAACTTCCGGCGTAAGAGTAACAGAAGGACTTTCTTCAATAATTTTTTGGTAGCGGCGTTGAACAGAACATTCTCTTTCGTATAAATGAACAGTATTTCCAAAATTATCTGCAAGTATTTGCACTTCAATATGTCGCGGGTTTTCAACGAATTTTTCGACAAAAACACTTCCATCGCCAAAGTATGATTTTGCTTCTCTGCTTGTTGCTTGAATAGCTTCAAGCAATTCACTTTCGTTTTTTACAATTCTCATTCCTTTTCCGCCGCCTCCGGCAGCAGCTTTAACAAGCAAAGGATATGGAATTCCCTTTATTTCTTCCAAAAGTTTTTCCGGTTCACCGGTAGAGCCTTTAAGTAGAGGAACACCAATTGATTGAATAAAATTACGGGCTTCGATTTTATTTCCCATTAACTTTATAACATTACTTTTTGGTCCAATAAATGCTAAATTATTTTTTTCGCAAGCTTCTGCAAATTTTGGGTTTTCTGATAAAAAGCCGTAACCGGGATGAATTGCTTGACAATTAGATTTTTTTGCAATTTCAATTATTTTGTCGATATTCAAATAAGTATCTGCAAGTTCTTGTTTGCCAATACAATAAGTTTCATCAGCTAATCTGATGTGATAGGAATTTATATCTATTTCGGAATAAATTGCAACTGTTTTTATTCCGAGACTTTTAGCCGATTTAATTATTCTAACTGCAATTTCACCTCTATTTGCGATTAATATTTTGCTAAAAATATTCATAATTAGTAGTTTTTTAAATTTGATAGTTGAAAATACGTTATGTAGTGTTATGTTAATTTTGAAAATATTTTAAATCAATGAATTTAATCATAAGTTAATACGTCATTAATTCTTTACATAACAGTAGTATTTTTAAAAATTTCATAGTAACTGTTACAAAATAATTTGTTTATTTGATATTTTTAATAACCACATAGACAAATAGTTCACATAGATTATTAAATATGTTATTTCGTAACAATCCCATAATTATTTATCAATCCAATTTGGTTTTCGTTTTTCCAAAAACGCATTCATACCTTCTTGCCCCTCGTCTGAAGCTCTAATATCTGCAATCATTTTTGCTGTATAGTCATAAGCCTCCATAAGTGTTAGGTCGTTAGCAACACTATGAATCAAATTTTTGACATGAGTCATAGCTTTTGGTCCGCTTGTTTTCAAATGTTTGATAGTTTCAGCAAGCAGATTATCTATTTCCGAGCTATCAACAGATTTATTGACTAATTTATAATATTCTGCTTCTTTACCTTTAATTCTTCTGCCTGAAATCATTAAATCCTTTGAGCCGTATTCGCCAATTCTTTTAATTACATAAGGAGAAATACAAGCCGGAACAATTCCGATTTTAACCTCACTAAGCGAGAAGGTTGCATCATCAACCGAATAAGCCAAATCACACGAGGCGAGAAGTCCATTTGCTCCGCCAAGTGATACACCATGAATTATAGCAATTGTTGGTTTTTTGCAAGTATAAATAGTATAAAAACATTTTGAAAGAACGAGACTTTCTTCATAATTTTTTTCATAGCTGTTTTTTGCAACATCTTTCATCCAGTTTAAATCAACACCTGCACAAAAAGATTTTCCACGTCCACGTAGAATTACGCAAAGAATATCTTCTCTTTGGTTTACATTTTCGAATAATTCAATTAATTCGTGAAGCATTGTGTTGTCAAAAGCATTGTGTACTGTTGGGCGATTAAGCCAAACTGTTGCAACCCTATCAACTATTTCGAGTTCTATTGTTTTGTAGTTCATGTTTGAGTTAAGTTTTTGATAATAAGCGCCTTATTTTATTAAAAAAAATTTGTTTATTTTTATATTACATTCTAAAAACGCCATATTTAGTTTCTTCATCAATATTATTTTTAGAAATTGCTATTGCCAATCCAATAATTTTACGAGTATCAATTGGGTCGATAATACCGTCGTCCCATAAACGCGAAGTACTGTAATAAGCACTGCCTTCTTCTTCGTACTTATCGAGTATTTCTTTACGAATTTTTTCTATTTCATCAAGATTAACATCTTTACCTTCGGCTTTCATTTTTTCTTGGGTAATAGTAATAAGAACGTTAGCAGCTTGCTCACCGCCCATAACAGAAATTTTCGAGTTCGGATACATAAATAAAAATCTTGGGTCGTAAGCTCTACCAGCCATAGCATAATTACCTGCACCAAACGAACCACCAAAAACAACAGTAAATTTCGGTACATTTGCATTTGCTACTGCATGAACGAATTTTGCACCGTCTCTGGCAATTCCGTTACGTTCGTATTGTTTGCCAACTATGAAGCCTGTAATATTTTGCAAAAACAAAATAGGGATGTTTCTGGAAGTACAAAGTTCAACGAAATGAGCACCTTTTAAAGCTGTTTCAGAAAAAAGAACACCATTGTTTGCAATTATTCCGACATTGTATCCCATAATTTTAGCAAATCCTGTAGTAATAGTTGGAGCATATCTAGCTTTAAATTCCTGAAATCTGCTACCATCAACAATTCTTGCAATAATTTCTTTGCTGTCAACAGGTTTTTTCAGGTCAATGGGTAAAATTCCGTATAACTCTTCCGGGTCGTAATAAGGGGGCTCAATAGAATTAATTTCCGTCTTTTCATAGTGAGTATCGGGTATAGTTTCAAATATATTTCTACATATTTCAATCGCGTGAGCATCATTCATTGCCAAGTGGTCAGCAACACCTGAAATAGAAGTATGAACATCAGCACCACCAAGTTCTTCGGCAGAAACCTCTTCGCCTGTTGCAGCTTTTACAAGAGGAGGTCCTCCGATAAAAATAGTACCTTGATTTTTCACAATTATTGTTTCATCACTCATTGCCGGAACATAAGCTCCACCGGCAGTACACGAGCCCATAACAATAGATATTTGAGGAATTTTTTTAGCTGAAAGGCGAGCCTGATTGTAAAAAAAGCGTCCAAAGTCAAATTTATCAGGAAAAACATTTGCTTGTTCAGGTAAAAAAACACCACCCGAATCAACCATATATACACACGGCAGATGATTTTCCATTGCAATTTCTTGTGCTCTGATGTGTTTTTTTATTGTTTGACGTATGTATGTTCCTCCTTTTACTGTTGCATCATTTGCAATAATAATAGTTTCTTTTCCGTGAATTACTCCAATGCCTGTAACAATTCCTGCAGAAGGAAAACTATTGTCATACTGATTAAAACTTGCAAGAGCAGAAAGTTCTATAAATGGTGTATTTTTATCAATCAAAAGTTCGATACGTTCACGGGCTAATAATTTTCCGCGTTTTTTGTGTCGTTCTCTCGAAGATTCCGGACCACCTTTGCTGACTTCGTTTAAAATTGTTTTATACTTATTTAGGATTTTCAAATATTCTGATTTATTTTGTTTAAAAGTATCAGAATTTATGTCAATCTGCGATTTGATGCGGTTCATTTTAAATGTTTTAAGATTTTAACTATCAATAAATTTTAATCGAAACAAATATATTATATTATATATAATTCAAAAAAATTTTTTTTATTAAAAGAAGGAGTACGGTCTAAAAAGCCTGTTTTAATTCAGCCAAAAAATCTATATAGTGCTTGAAAAAAAACCGCTTAACAAATTGTATATCAATTATTTGCAGAGTTAAAATATTTCTGAATATTTTTAAAAAAGTTGTTAAAATATTTTGTGGATTTAATTTAAATGCTTAATTTTGAGAAATTTGAATGAATTAATTTTTCTATCAAAATCCAATTTCAACCAAAGGGCCCGGTATAAAAAGATTAATTTGTGAAAATCGTAAATTGTAATATATTGATTAATAATTTATTAATTTGTGAAATTCGTGGCAAAAAGACCTTTTTAAACCGGACTCACCAAAGATTCAAAAAAAATTAAAATATGAGAAATAGATTCGATGCACAATATTCAATTTACACATTAAAAATTGAAGATTTGAAAATTAATCAAAAATCGCGAGATGCTACATCAAAATTATTCATAGCATTAAAAGAACTATACACAAATCTTGAATATAACAATCAGTTATTCAGTATTTTAGAAGATGCGATTTTAAAAGGGAAACAAGAAATAGGACGCAAAGGCATGAATTTGTGGCAAATTTTTGTACTTGCTCAAACACGTTTAGCCCTCAATATCAGTTATGATAGATTGCATTGGATGGTTGATAATGACACAGCACTACGCCAACTACTTGGCATAGAGACAGATTACAGATATGAAAAAATAACTTTTGAGTACCAAAACATTGTAGATAATGTAAAATTGTTAGATGATTCTACTTTTTTGAAAATCAATGATTTAATAGTTAGATTTGGACACGATGTCTTTAAAATCGGGGCAGAACTCATCAAACGGCAAAGACAGAAAGAAAAACTAAGTCAAGCTGCCTAAAAAACAAATAAAGTGCTATCTTTTAGAGTATTATGTGTAGAGCTATGTTCAAAATTGAACAAAATGCAAAATAAACATTGCATTTTTGAAAAAAATTTGTTTTATAAAAAAAAATAATTTTTGACAAAAAAATGACAAACATAAATGTCAATTAAAGTTTACAAAATTCATATTTTTCCTTAAATCCGCAAGTCTTTTCGTAAGTGGTTGCAGGTGAAAACACCTGCAACATGCAGTTTGCACCAGTCAGGTGTTTTCACCTGACTGAATTTTAGATATATAAGTATAGACATACGGATTTAAGGTTTTTTAAAAAAATATGGATTTTTCTTGCAGACACTTGATAGATATTTATTTTTTTTTATCTTTGCAAAAAAAAGAATATGAAATAGCCATAAGCAAAAATTTGCAAACTAACCGCAAGTAATTATTTATGGCATATTACATGTGACATTAATTTAAAAATTAAAAAATAAACACATGAAACCTTATAAAGTTGAAAAAACTGAAACTACTCCAATTGTACATTTGGACAAAGAAAAATCTATTTTTAAAATAGAAGGTATGTCAATAACTGAAAATGCTTTTGAATTTTATGAACCGATAATAAATTGGCTTAACGAATACGCAATCAATCCTAACGATAAAACTATTTTTGAAATTAATATCACTTACTTTAATTCAGTATCTGCCCTTTATATCGCAAAAGTAATAAAAGTTTTGAAGGATATATACTTGAACAAAAAAGATGTAATCTTAAAATGGTTTTACAATGAAGATGATTCAGAGATGCAAGAACACGGCATAGGATTGGAAACCGTTTTTAAAATACCTATTGAACTAATACAGAACAAACAATAAAAATCATTTGTTCTGCACAAGTTCATTTTTTTCTAATTTACGATAAATTTTATTTCATAACTTGACATATTGTTAAGCATGTCATAAGCTTCAATTATTACCGTATTTTCCCCCTTACTAAAACCTTTAATATAGTTTTTGTAAATCAGTTTTTCTCCACCATTTACAGAATAGTATATATTGGTAACACCTGTTAGATCATCTTGAACAGTAACAAAAAGAAAAACTCCCGAAGGGTAAACTTCAATATTACCTTTCACAGAAGAAGGAACAACACTGAATTTATGTCCAATAACAGGACCAGAGTTGTCTAGTATTACATTAAACGTTTTAATGTTCCTATTGTTTACGTTATCGTACCCAAAATATTCTATTTTATGTTCCCCTGTTTTTAAACTTTCCAAAGTAAAAGGAGAAGAATATGGTGTTTCTTTAAGCTCTCCGTCAAGACTATAAGAAATATACTGCAAACCGGATTCAGGGTCAGTTGCAGAAAGGTTAATTTTAGAATTTGGACCTATAAAAACAGTATCATTTCGGGAGTACTTATCTCCTGAAATAAAATGAGATAAAGCAGGACCAGTCAAATCCACATATATTTTGTCAACTTTCATTTGATATTCCAAATATTTTTGAGAATATTCGTCAGTTGTAGTATTATCTGTGCTGTCAACTGCAAAATATTTCACAATATGCCAGCCGGGTTCATTTGGCATATAAAATGGGTCAACATATTCATTAAAATCTGAACCATCAACAGAATACAAAACATTTTTCACTCCGGCTTTGTTATCTATTGAAGTAATTTTAAACTTAGTTCTTCCTGAAAAATAAATTTTATCTTCTACAACAAATTTATCTCCCAAAATGTCTGATACTGTTATAGGTGCTGATTTATCAAGATAAAAACTAAAAGTCTGAACATCTTCTTTATTACCAACCTTATCAACAGAATAAAATTTCAACAAATGATCACCGTCATTTAATGTTATTAGAGGAATTGATGTACCCTTATAATATAAAACCTCAGAAAGACTATCTATTTGATAATAAGTTTGTTTTACTCCAGAAACATTATCTTTGGCATCTATATATATTTTGGTTGTTAATGAAACGATATTCTCATTTCCTAAGCTGACTCCTGTAATTGTACAAGACGATGAAGGAGCAGTCAAATCAATGCTAAAATCTATTTCTTTTGGCTCTTCTGCGTTTCCGACATTATCAACTGCAAAAAACTTTAATTTTTGTTCACCTTCTTTATTAAATAAAATATTCCCGCCATAAATACGATAAGCCTCTCCATTAATAGAATAATAAATATCTTTTGTTTTGCTTATATAATCAGAACTTTTTAAAGAAACAATTAAATTTGGTCCGTAAATTATTTTTCCGCCAATATTAACAGATATAGCTTGTTTGAAAGAAGCTATTGTTTTTGGTGGCTGTCCGTCAGCATAAACTTCCCACAACACTTCTTGTTTTGGATAAGCGTATTCTCTTGTTTGCTTGTCAACAGCCCATTTGGTTCGGATATAATTTATACCTTCGGTGTCAAAATAAAAAGGACTTGCATATTTTTCACTAATTTTACTTTCAAGAATTTCACCGTTACTACCGTCAGGATTTGGAGACAAAGAAATATAAACCGGCAAATCTTTGTTCCAGTACAAATTGTTAGCACTATCTCTATAATTAGTTTTCTGAAATTTAGGAACTTCTTGCGAATAAGAATAAAATCCCATAAAAATTGTTAAAAAAGTCAATATATTTTTCATTTGTTTAATTTTTTATTTCCATTTAATTGAAACCCAAGCATTATTATATCATCTGTTTGAGGACAGTCATCTTTCCATTTTGTTATATCATCTTTCAAAAAAATTTCCTGATTTTTGCCATTTGTTTCAAAGATGTTTTTTAGGTTTTCTAATAATCTTTTTCTTGAATATTTTTTCTTATTTGAATCAAATTGGTCTGTAAATCCGTCAGAAAACATATAGCACCAAGTTTTTTCCTTGATTTCAAATGTATTTGATGTAAAGTTTTTATTTTTGTTTTCAACAACAACCGAAAGCCCAATTGAAGCCCGAACTGCATCTACATAATTTATTTTATCTTGTGTTACTATAACTAATGGATTTCTTGCTCCGGAGAATATAATCAAATCATTTTCTTTACTAATTTTACAAACAGACACATCCATACCATCGTTTACTTCTGTTTTTCCCTGATTAAGCATCAAAAAATATTGTTTGTCCAATTCTACAATAATTTCAGAAGGTTCGTAAATTTCTCTGTCAATAATTATTGTGTTTAATATATTGGCTCCCAAAACAGTTAAAAAAGCACCGGGAACACCATGACCTGTGCAATCACCAACAATAATTATTTTTTCGTCACCGGCAATTTTTTTGAAATAATAAAAATCGCCTGAAACAATATCTCTTGGCATATAAATTAAAAAAGAATCATTAAACAAAATGTTTAAATCGGTACTTCCGGATAAAATAGCTTTCTGAATACGCCTTGCATAAGTAATACTTGATGTAATTTCATTATTCTTATTGTCCAATAATTTATTTGCGTTTAATAATTCATCTCTTTGTGTTGATATTTCTTCTTTTTGTTGATTTATTAGTGCATTCTTTTGAACTAATAACTTATTTAGTTTATTTTTTTGTCTGAACATGAAGTACAAAAACAACATTGAAATCAAAACGAGTACCAAAGCAATTGAAATAATAAGAATCACCAACTTTTGAGTCTTTTTGTCTTCAATTAGTTGTAAGTTTTCTAAATTTTGAATTTGATTTTTTTGTTTGATAATTTCATAAGCCATTTCTTGTTTAGAAAGAGAATCTATTAAATTCTGCTGTTCTGTTGTTATTTCTCCTATTTCTTCGTCTTTTTGCTTGATAATCCAGTTTTGTTTTTCCAACTGCAAATTTTTATTCTCATTTTCAAGTTCTAATAATTGTTTTTGCAAAATTTCTTTTTGGAGTTTTTCATTACTTTCTGTAATAACTTTATCTGTAACATAGTCATTAAAAGTTTTATAATACTCGTAATAATACATAGCTTTATCTGTATTGCCAGCTTTTTGGTATGTTTCCGAAAGCATTCCGTATATGCTTCTCATCTGTTCTTCATCATTCATTTCTCTTGCATACGTAAGAGCCTCTTCTAATTTAATGACCGATTCGTCGTATCTTGACATTTTATTAAGCACAACCGATTCATTAATCAAAGCTGAAATAATACCTATTTTTTCTTTATTGGATTTTCTTACAGCAAGGGTTTTTTCAAAATAATCTAATGACTTTTGATAATCCCCTTTATCTGCATAAATTAAGGCAAGATTACTATTAATTCCGGCTATTCCGTTTTGATTTCCTAATTGTTTGTTTAATTCTAAAGAACGACTGTAATATTGTATGGCATCGTCAAAATAGTTATGTTTCCAATACAAAACAGCATTCAAATCTAAATTTCTACTTGCTTCTTTTTTATCTCCTTGGGTAAAAAACTCCTCGTAGCGTTGATTATTTTCAACTATTGATGCAGAATCTGAACGAGAAAAAGGTATTTGAATTTGTGCAAAAACGCTATTAACAAGCAAGAATAAAAGAATAAACAAATATAATATTGTTTTCATTTATTAAAATTTAGAATAGCAAAGATAATAATAAAAAAAAAAAACGCAAAAAATTCTGCGTTTTTTAAAAATATTTTTATCTGTTATTCGCTTAATGGTTTAATGCAAACAAACGAACGATCATTTCTTTTTTTCAAAAAAGATACAGTACCGTCAATAAGTGCAAATAAAGTATGGTCTTTACCGATACCAACGTTTTCTCCGGGATGATGTTTAGTTCCTCTTTGTCTTACGATAATATTTTCGGCTTTAACAACTTGTCCTCCGTAAATTTTAACACCCAGACGTTTACTTTCTGATTCACGACCATTTCTTGATGAACCGGCTCCTTTTTTATGTGCCATTTTATTTAGTTTTTAGAGGTTAATAAATTATTGGTCTTTTCCTTAATACGGAACTTACTTACAACTTTTCAGGTTTTACAGGCGATAGATAAGAAAAAACTG
>DYKL01000497.1 GCA_020722645.1 Acetofilamentum sp.
AGTTTTTTCTTAGCTATCGCCTGTAAAACCTGAAAAGTTGTAAGTAAGTTCCGTTACATCTTTCAGCCTCGCAAGTGACCTCACCTGCGACTTCCGCCTCGCAGATTTCCTCACCTGCGACAAACCATGTCTGAATTAACGAATTAACGTATTGGCTAATTAACAAATTTAAAATTATCAGAAAATATATCTCTAACATTTTTCTATAAAAAAAAATATATTAATTTTGACGAAAAACAATTATATGAATTTACCTTATGCAGAACCATTTAAAATCAAAATGGTCGAAAACATCAAAAAAAGCACAAAAGAAGAACGCAAAGCATGGATTGAACAGGCTAAATACAATTTGTTCAATCTGAAAAGTAGTCAGGTTTTTATTGATTTGCTTACCGACTCGGGTACAGGTGCTATGAGCGACAAACAGTGGTCTGAACTTATGCTCGGAGACGAAAGTTATGCCGGAGCATCGTCTTTTTACAAAATGAAAGACGCTATTTTCAAAATTCTTGGTTTTCCTTATTTTCTGCCCACACATCAGGGAAGAGCTGCCGAAAATGTTTTATTTTCAACTCTTATCAAAAGCGGTGATTTTATTCCGGGCAACTCTCATTTCGACACAACAAAAGGACACATTGAATTTCGCAAGGCTACTGCCGTTGATTGCACAATAGATGAAGCATTCGATATTGAAAATATGCACCCGTTCAAAGGTAACGTAGATTTGAATAAACTTGAAGAAGTTGTTAAAAAGCATAATGAAAAAATTCCTTTTATCATAATAACCATAACTTGCAATACAGCCGGAGGTCAGCCGGTTTCTATGCAAAATTTAAGAGATATAAAAAAATTAGCAGAAAAATATAACAAATTAGTAGTTTTCGACTCGGCAAGATTTGCAGAAAATGCCTATTTTATCAAAATTCGCGAAAAAGGTTACGAAAACAAAACAATCAAAGAAATTGTCAAAGAAATGTTTTCGTATGCCGATATGATGACAATGAGCAGCAAAAAAGACGCTATAGTAAATATGGGCGGTTTTATCGGCTTCAAAGACCCTGAAATTTATCGTCAGGCAAGCGTTTTCAACATTATGTTTGAGGGTTTTGTTACTTACGGCGGTATGTCAGGTCGTGATATGAACGCACTTGCACAAGGACTTGATGAAGGAACAGAATTCGACTATTTACAGGCAAGAATTGAACAAGTTGCGTATTTAGGACAAAGATTGCTTGATTTCAACGTACCTATGCAAAAACCTTTTGGTGGACACGCTATTTTTGTTGATGCAAATAAATTTTTACCTAATGTTCCCAGAGAACATTACAAAGCTCAAACACTTGGTGTTGAATTATATATTGAAGGAGGTGTAAGAGGGGTTGAAATTGGTACAATAATGGCAGACAGAGATCCTGAAACGAAACAAAACAGGTATCCGAAAAATGAATTTGTCAGACTTGCAATTCCACGCAGAACTTACACAAACAATCACATGGAATACGTTGCAATAGCTTTGGCAAATATTTACGAAAGAAGAAATGAAATTAAAACAGGTTACGAAATAACTTATGAAGCACCAATTTTAAGACACTTTACAGTAGAATTAAAAAAAGCACGATAGTGCGTTGATAGTGCTGATAGTTGATAGTTAACGGTGAATAGAAAATAGTTTAATTCTAACTAAAAAATTACTCAGCACAATGCACTTTTTACTATGCACTTCAATGCTATGCACAATTTACTTTTTACTATGTACTTCAACACTATGCACAATGCACTATTAACTCTAAACTCTGTTTTATGCGTCCAATAATAGGAATAATAGGCTCAAACGATAAAATGTGTACAAAAAAAATGTACGATTTCGCATTGGAACTTGGCGATAATTTATTGTCGGAAGGATACCGTATTATAACAGGTGGCAAAGGAGGTGTAATGGAAGCCGTTTGTAGCGGAGGAATGAATTCTCAAAGCTATTTCGAGGGTTCTATAATTGGTGTTTTGCCTGAAGATGAAAAATTTGGCATTGTTAATTTAGTATAGATAAAACACCATTCCATTTTAACATTAAAAG
>DYKL01000498.1 GCA_020722645.1 Acetofilamentum sp.
CAAGAATAGACCGAAATAAAGCAAATTGCTTTATTTTGGTCTATTCTGTGTTGAATGAATCCTTTGACCCACCTATGTAAATTCCATAGTATTGGTTTTCAGATTTTAATGACATCAAATTTACATTTTTCGAAATAGATTTTTGTGTGTTTTTTGACAGGTTTTTTATTTTTTTGACTTTTTATGTGAATTTTTTGAGCTTTATTTGAATGAAAATGTTGAAAATACCTGAAAATAGGCAATACAATATCACACAAGCTTGCGGCAATTAAAATTCTATGGCGTTTAGTACAAAAAACCGCTGATTATAAGTTTTTTGACAAAGTCATCGTGAATTTCTTGAAATCCGACAACTTCTGAAATAGCCTTTTGTACATAGTTTGTGTTCATATTCGTAAATTAATTTAGAATTTTTCTTGTAATTTACGATTTTTTTTTGTACTTTAGCTACCTAAAAGGATTAGTTCAACATTGGCTTGAACGTAATTGCGGGGATTAGTGCAATAATTGACAAAAGTACTGATAATAAGTATATTATCTTCAATCAACATTGTGCGGATACACCCCCGCAACTACGTCAAGCCATTCACATTAGCATTTATAAGAAATTTGATAACGACAAAAATTGAAATTCAGATAAAAAATAATAAATTTGCAAGAAAAAATAAACGATGGATTTAAATACGATATATAACGAAAATTGCTTGCAAACAATGTCAAATATGCCAACTGATTTTGTTGATTTGACTTTGACATCACCACCTTACGATGATTTAAGAAATTATAATGGATTTCAATTTGAATTTGAAAAAATTGTTAAACAATTATTTAGAATTACAAAAAACGGTGGATTAGTCGTTTGGGTTGTAGGTGATGCCACAAAAGATGGTAGCGAAACAGGAACCTCATTTAAACAAGCATTGTTTTTTATGCAATGTGGTTTTAATCTGCACGATACAATGATTTATTATAAAAACAATCCGATGCCAACGGCAGGAAAACGCTATCATCAGCATTTTGAATATATGTTTGCATTTAGCAAAGGACAACCAAATACTTTTAACCCGATAACCGAAAATTGCAAATACAACGGACTTGCAAATATGAAAAATCGTGGACAAAACGGTGAATTAAATTATAAAAAAGTAGAAAGAACATCAGAAAAAAAAGTCGGAAACGTATTTTTTTATTCAATTGGCGGTGGAATTTCAACAAAAGATACTATTGCCTACAATCACCCTGCAATTTTCCCCGAACAATTAGCAAGCGACCAAATTAAAACTTGGACAAACGAAGGCGATTTAGTTTACGATTGTTTTATGGGTAGCGGAACAACGGCAAAAGTTGCTCAATTATTAAAACGAAATTGGATTGGCTCTGAAATTTCTGCTGAATATGTGGAAATTGCAAATAAAAGAATGGAACAATTTTCACAAATACTTGCACTATAAAATGAAACGAAATTTAGTTGAAATTGGCTCAAAAATAGCCAAAGACGGATTTGAAAACGAGAAAGATATTGTTAAAAAGTTCAATGATTGGCAAACTGATATTGATGCACAAGAATGGTTAAAATCAATGAATTATGAAATTAACGAAATTGAAAAAGTTGAAGCAGAGTTAATTTCGGGACATCATAAGGCAGATCTGCAAGTTAGAGTTAGAATTTATTTTAAAACCTTGATTGGAATTGAAAATTTATCAATAAAATTAGTTTCAAATCCAAGCGGATTTAACCAAATTGATAAACGAAAAGTTGATAAATACATAGAAATGTGGAATATTCCTGAAAATATTGCTACTGCATTAAAATTATTTACAGGAGAATTAAAACCTACAAAATCAGATGTAAGAGATAACAGACGAATGTTTATTGACGAAATGGACGATAAAACTCAAAATGCGATAGTGAAATTTTTTGAAAAAAATAAAATTTTAGTTTTAACGGATATTTTAAAAGGGAATGACGAATTTTCAACAAGTTGGTTTATGGTTGTTTGGAAAAAGAAAGATGAAAATGGCTCAATCCAAAATATAGGGGGGATTAAGCAAAAATATTAGCGACTCTAAACA
>DYKL01000499.1 GCA_020722645.1 Acetofilamentum sp.
AAACCATTAATTAATCAAATGATTGATAGCGGAATTTGGTTAAACAAAAAATTAATAGATAAAATTCTAAATATTGCGAATGAATAAATAATTGAAAATAAACAAGTTGCTAACATTGGCTTGAACGTAATTGCGGGGATTTGTGCAAAAATTGACAAAAGTGCTGATAATTAACATTTTACTTTAAATCTACTTTGTGCGGATACACCCCCGCAACTACGTCAAGCCATTCACGTTATTTGCAATTAAACAAAGAGACGAACATTAACAATAAAAAATAAAAAGATGAATTATTGGTTACATCGAATTTCACATCATGCAGAAATTGCATATCCATTATTGGACAAAGGTTTTTTATCAATCGGATTTTCTGATTTTGCAACCCAAGAATTTATTGATAAAGTTTTAGTTGGTGCTACTTGGGAAGAAAGGTGGGCAGTTTTAGAAAAGGAAGTTGATAATACTTGGGGACACAGACCAAGAACACGTCATAATATGTGGCGATTTATTGAAGGATTTAAAAAAGGTGATAGAGTTGTTGTTCCAAGTTGGGGAACATTTTCTGTATTCGAGTTAATTTCGGATAAACCTGAACCTATTGGAAATATAAAAATTGACAATTTAAAGGATTGGAACAACATTGAATTAAAAATCAAGAACGGCTTAATAAGCCGAAATGATGAAGATATTGATTTAGGCTTCTTTTGGAATGTAAAACCCATTGCACAGCAAATTTCTCGATATGACTATGCAGATGCTTCGTTAACGGCAAGAATGAAAATCAGAAATACAAATGCTTGGATAACTGATATAAAAGAAAGTGTAGAAAAGGCAATATTAGCGTTTGATACAAACAAACCGATAAATCTGCATTCGCAGATAGTCGAAAATGTTGTGCCAAGTATATTAAATACGCTTAAAACTGAATTAACACCTGATAAATTGGAATATTTGGTAAAATGGTATTTTGAGCGTATTGGTGCAACAGACGTTTATATTCCGGCAAAAAATGAAAGAGATAAAGAAGGTGATGCCGACGTGATTGCAACTTTTGAACAGATAAGAACCATTGTATATGCACAAGTAAAATTTCATGACGGTGAAACAAATTCTTGGGCAATACAGCAAATAAGAGATTATCGTAATAAACAAGAACAAAAGGAATATATGGACGACGAATATTCTAAATTGACTTGGGTAGTTTCAACAGCTGATAATTATTCAAATGAATGCTTTAATCTTGCCAAAGAAGAAAAAGTGCAACTAATCAACGGCGAAAAATTTGCTAAGATGCTGATTGAAGCAGGTATTTTAAATTTGAATAAAGCTTTATAATTTTACAGCAAATAAAATGTAATAAAATTCTATGTCAGAACTAAAAATTCTCGGCAAATTGCCAAAAGAGCTTACAAAAACAGAAATAGAAAATTTGGCAATACAAGATATAAAATCGGTAATTGATAACGAAAAATATGATTTACTGAAAGTTCTGATTGAATTAAAAAGATACGATGTTTATTTAAACAAGTTAATTGAAACAATAAAGATGCCTGCACTTGAAAAAGCCAAAATAGTTGGCGAAAAAAAATTCGAGTATGCAGATGCAAAAGTTTGGGTAACAAAACGAGTTGTTTACGATTATAGTCCAGACAAAATTTGGACAGATTTAAACACTAATCTTACAACGGTCAAGGACAGATTAAAAAAACACCAAGAACTTCTAAAAGAATTGGATAGCGAAATTACAGAAATAGTTGATGAAGAAACGGGCGAGATAGTTAAAGTTATGCCACCAATTAAAAAGGAAGAAGATAGTTTAATGATAAGATTATGAAAAACAAAGATTTATGCAAATAACATGCTATATGCGACCAGCTACATGCCTTGCCGCAGGCGCAACACAAGGCATGTAGCCGGCGCATATAGCTTTTCGTTACCGCCAATTGAACACTCAAATGAAAACTGTTTATCAACCTGACAAAAATTCTTTTCGCCTTTGGCGGAATTTCTGTCAGACCGATAAACAGTATGGATTGAAAATTCAACAGCGAGAACGAAAATCGAAAGC
>DYKL01000500.1 GCA_020722645.1 Acetofilamentum sp.
ATCAATTTGCTGAATATTAACGAATTACTTCAAAATATACCGAACTATTGTATATCGTATTTATTTAAAAACTTAATGAAGTAAAATATTCATAAACATCAGCAATAAAATTCAGTTCATATTTAACTAAAGCAAAAAGAATAAACATTCCAAGAAATGCAAAAAACAAAGCAATAAATACTCCTCTGTGTTTGTTTTTGGTTACTTTTTTTGCTGTTTCAAGGTATTTAATTGTCGCTTTTTTGGTTATTTTCTCAATTAATCTGATAATCGGAATAAAAACCAGAATAATTATCATCATATCAACAAATACGGATAAATAAGTCCCTTCGGGTATATATTTACTGATAATTTTGCTAAAAAACATTCTCATAAAAGATGCTATCAACACAGAAATTATATAAACTGCATATTTGGTCTCTTTTCTCAGATTCATAATTTTCAATTTTTGGGTATAAAAATACTAAAACATCTTTAAATTATTTAAAAATCAGATTTTTTTTAAATTTGCAAAAGAAAAAACTAAAAGTAAAAAAAATTACTCCTTTGAATAATTCTATAATTTATTAAAAAACAATATTTTAATGAAAGAAAACAAAACAAAGCCAAGTTCTCTCAACCTCGATGATTATTTAAAAAATGTCGAAGATGGCACCAAAAGAAATGATAGCTTAAAATTAGCAGAAATTATGGGTGAAATTACCAACAGCAAACCTGTTTTATGGGGCAAAGATATTATAGGTTTCGGAGATATTCACTATAAATCAGCATCAGGAAGAGAAGGCGATTGGTTTTTATGCGGTTTTTCTCCACGTAAACAATATATTTCATTGTATATTTTCGGTTACGTAGAAAATTTTAGTAATCATCTTGAAAATTTGGGTAAATTTAAAACCGGAAAGGGTTGTATTTACATCAAAAAAATTGATGACATAAATACAGATGTTCTGAAAGCATTATTAAACAAAGCTATTGAGAAAACTATTGAAACTTACAAAAAATGAAAAGAGTACTTGTAACCGGAGGAGCGGGTTTTATCGGTTCCCATTTATGTGAAGCATTATTAAATCAGGGAAATGATGTTATTTGTTTAGATAATTATTTCACCGGAAGTAAAAAAAATATTGTTCATCTGATGGATAATCATTATTTTGAACTTGTCAGACACGACATAATAACGTCCTATTATGCAGAAGTTGATGAAATCTACAATCTTGCCTGTCCGGCTTCGCCTGTGCATTATCAGTATAACCCTATCAAAACTTTGAAAACATCATTAATCGGCTCAATAAATATGCTTGGATTAGCGAAAAGACTTAAAGCTACTATCCTACAGGCATCAACAAGCGAAGTTTACGGCGACCCTGAAATTCACCCACAACCAGAAACTTATCGCGGAAATGTTAATCCTATTGGTCCTCGTGCTTGCTACGATGAAGGGAAACGAGCCGCTGAAACTGTTTTTTTTGATTATCATCGCCAGAATGGTGTAAAAATAAAAGTTGTCCGCATTTTCAACACCTACGGACCGCGAATGCACCCGAATGATGGCAGAGTTGTGTCGAATTTTATTGTACAGGCACTTCAAAATCAAGATATTACAGTTTACGGTGATGGAAAACAAACCCGCAGTTTTCAATATGTAGATGATTTAGTTGACGGGATGCTGAAAATGATGAACTCTGATGAAAAATTTATCGGTCCTGTTAATATTGGAAATCCCGAAGAGTTTCAGATTATTGAACTTGCTCAAAAGGTAATTGAAATGACAAATTCAAAATCAAAAATTATTTATCAACCTCTGCCACAAGATGACCCGATGCAAAGGAAACCTAATATTGACCTCGCTAAAGAAAAACTTAACTGGGAACCGAAAATCAAATTAGAACTGGGTCTGACCAAAACTATTGAGTATTTTGATAAGTTGTTGAAAAATAGTTGAGAATGCATAGTGAATAGTGCATAGTTAATAGTGTATAGTAAATAGTGCATAGTTAATAGTGCATAGTGAATAGTGCATAGTAAATAGTGCATAGTTAATAGTGCATAGTTAATAGTGCATAGT
>DYKL01000501.1 GCA_020722645.1 Acetofilamentum sp.
TCACATTGGCACATTATCACATTGGCACATTATCACATTGGCACATTATCACATTAACACATTATCAAATTAGCTGTATAAATAATAAAAAATGAATAAAATTAACGTTTTTTGGTTTAGACGAGATTTAAGGCTGCACGATAACACTGCTCTTTTTAAAGCAATGAATGCAGGGCTTAAAATTTTACCGATATTTATTTTTGATGATAATATTTTAGATGAGCTTCCTAAAAAAGATGCAAGGGTTGAATTTATTTACAAAACACTCAAAAATATTGATAATCAGCTTAAAAAACTTGATTCATCATTATTAGTTTTAAAAGGAAAAGCTGTAGAAGTGTGGAACAATGTAATAAAAAAATATAATATTCAAAAAGTTTTTTTTAACCGTGATTATGAACCTTACTCGCTTGAAAGAGACAAACAAGTTAAAAAGTTGTTGTCAAACAATAATATACAGTATGAAGATTTTAAAGACCATATAATTTTTGAACCCGAAGAAATCTTAAAAAACGACGGAAAACCTTATACTGTTTTCACTCCTTTTTCAAAAATATGGTTAAAAAAATATGAACTTATTTCATCAAAACCAATAGCTTGTATTCTTAAAAAAGAAAATTTTGTTCAACATAGCTCTGTTTTCCCTGATTTATCAGAAATAGGGTTTGAAAAAACACAAATAGCTGTGAAAGAACCAAATTTTGAAATAATTGCAAATTATGATAAACTCTGGAATTTTCCGGCAGAAGACGCAACCTCATATTTAAGTCCGCATTTACGTTTCGGAACTGTAGGGATAAGGGAAATTTTCGAAAAAGCAAAGGCTAATCAATTGTTTATGAGCGAATTAATTTGGCGAGAATTTTTTATCCATATTTTATACTTTTTCCCAAATGTTGTTTCAGAAAGTTTCAAAAAAAAATATGACAGGATAATTTGGCGAAATGAACAAAAAGACTTTGAACTTTGGTGTCAGGGAAAAACGGGCTACCCCATTGTAGATGCCGGTATGAATCAATTAAACCTGACAGGATATATGCACAATCGCGTTAGAATGATATCTGCAAGTTTTTTGATAAAACATCTCTTGGTTGATTGGCGTTGGGGAGAAGCATATTTTGCAGAGAAACTGCTTGATTACGAACTTGCTTCAAACAACGGCAATTGGCAATGGGTAGCAAGTACAGGCTGCGATGCCGCTCCTTATTTCAGAATTTTTAATCCCATAGCACAACAACAAAAATTTGACAAAGATTTTGAATATGTCAAACGTTGGATACCCGATTTTAAGCCTGATAAGTACATTTCTCCGATAATTGAGCATAGTTTTGCACGACAAAGGGCTATTGATACATACAAAAAAGCCTTGTATTAAGCAAATATAAAAAATAATGTTGTAAACACCGGAATGAACAAATTATCCAAGCCGAAAATCAGAAAAAATTCGCTTAAAGTCAATAATACAATAAATAATATTTTTTTATAACATTCGACTTCATTCATTTGTGGAAATAAAATAACAATTAAAGCAGTTACAAAAGCAAATGTATGCGAGCCGCCTATTGATTTTGTGTTATTAAACACATTAAATTTTTTCAAAGGTATTTTAATACCAACAACACCCGCAAAACCATCAGCAAAAGCAAGCGAAAGACAACCTGCCTGAAATGCCTCAATATTATTCGGAAGACTTATCAGAGCCATTAACAAAATTGAAAAAGGATATAAAATTTCACCGATAGTTTTTCTTTCTACATTATGAAGGCTTAAAATTTGTTTGAATTTAGAAATCGCAAGCGATACCGTGAACAAAGAAGCTAATATAATTATCTCATTTTTAGACAAATACAAAGGCATAAAAAACAAAACAAAGCCCATTGCAATATGTGTTGCTTTTCTAGACCATTGTGTTTTTTTTAGAACAAATCTTTGTAAAATTTCAACTGTTGCAAATAATGTCAGATATATCAACAAAAAAATGAAAATCATAAGTTAATTAAACCTTTTGGCTCTTTTATTAAAGAATGTTGGTAACAAATTTTAATGTTTGGTATAAT
>DYKL01000055.1 GCA_020722645.1 Acetofilamentum sp.
AATTAGTCAATTAGCAAATTAGTCAATTAGCAAATTAGTCAATTAGCAAATTAGCGCATTGGCTAATTAGCACATTAGCACATTGGCTAATTAGCACATTGGCTAATTAGCACAATAATTTATTTGTTTTCAAGTGTTTCAATTTTGGTTTCTATCAAATCAAGTCTGCTTTTTAGTTCTTCATTTTCTTTTTTAAGTTGTTCTATTGTGTTTTGTTGGTCTTTAATAGTTTCAACCATCAACGGTACAAACTGTGTATAACTTATGGCTTTGCCTGAATTGAAATTTACAACTAATGAAGGGAAATATTCTTCAACTTCCGAAGCATCAAAACCATAGTATATTTTATCATTTTTGATTTCGTACAAAGCATTAAGCAATAGAATGTTTTTGTAATCGGTAACTGATTGTGCCTTAGATGGATTTGTTGCTCCTTCTGTTAATGTTCCTTCTGTCGAAATATTCCCGTTTTTATAAATAACCAAAGCATTATTTCTAGCAGCGACACCTGTACCATTACCTACAACAAAAATCGGGTCAGCTCCAACCCAATTAATTTGTGAGCCTGAGGTTGTGTTATATCTACCAAGAACTAACGAAGCAAAAGCCTGAGCAGTTGTTCCCTGACCAAAAGCCACAGAATAATAACCACTTGCATAAGTGCTGATGCCTCCGGCAAGACTTCCGTAACCGGTTCCGTCTGTTTTACAGGTTTCACCGAAAACAATAGAATTTTCACCGTTGTTATCATTTGATGTTCCTACTGTTAGAGAATTTTGAGAATATCCGTCGTTTCCTGTTCCGGCAACAATTGAATTATCACCGTCAATACCTGCTGAAGCATTGTTGTTTGTTCCGCATACAAAAGCATTCAATCCTACGGCTACATTTGTTGTTCCGATTGATAAACTTGCTACGCCTGATGCCTGATTATTGTATCCGAAAGCAGTTGCATAAACTCCCGAAGCTGTATTGTTTCTTCCGGCAGCAAAAGAATAATTACCGGTAACGGCATTATTCCATTGTGTTCCATCAACATTACCAACTCTAAAAGCACTTTTTGACGGGAAAAAAGTCATTCTTGTACCTGCCCCTAAGTCAGGGACAGTTCCGGATGTATTAAATGTTCCGTTAAAATAAATTCCGTCATTGTCAAGCAGATTAACCTGAAACGCTTGCGAAGGTGTAGCAGTTCCAATTCCTACATTTTTTGTTCCGTTATAATAAACATAATTAACATCTTCTGTCCAAGCAGAAGTTGCTGTTACATCTTGATTTACCCAGTCTGTTCCGTCCCAAATCAAAGCCTGACCTATTGTTTGAGCTGCGATGTTAAAATCGGAGATACTTGCAGTTGATAAGCTGGAATTTACCCAGTCTGTTCCGTTGAAACTTAAAAACTGAGATGCACTCGGCGATGATAATGTAACTTCGTCTAATTGAGAAAAAGCCAGATTATCGTTCAGCCAGTTTGTGCCATTGTAATACAGTACATTGTTTGTTGCAGGGCTTGCAATTGCAACGTCTGTCAAATCGTCAAGTGATATTGGTCCGCCTGCCGAAACGTTTGCATTTACCCAATTTGTACCGTTCCACGACAAAACCTCATCTACTGCAATTGTAGAAATATTTACATCTAACAATTCGGTTATATTTATCGGCACTTTGCCACCTTGTCTTTCAATATCTACTGCACTTTCGGCACTGAAACTGTATGGTACTGACTGAAATTTAACAATCCCCACATCAATCAAACCATTTCCAAAGCCTGAATTACCAAAATCTACCCTCAATTTCAGAAAATAATTTCCGGAAGTAAAATCATTCCAGTTAATGCTTGGAAAATCTACGGAACTTCCTGCAAATGTATTCTGACCATCACCAATATCAATGCTGAAAAGTCCAAACTCAGAAGTTACGGGATAATGTAGCTCTTGCCAAACAATGTTGCAGGCACCTTCATTATCATCGCAATCAGTACCTTGCAAAACAGTAACTTCAACGACAATTTGTTCATTTACAATAGCTGTTCCGTCATCATTTCTTGCAACTGCCTGATAATTGAAAGTTTCAGGATAAGTTTGAGCAAAAGTCAATGATATTGAAAAAACAATCAAAATTATTGTAAAAAATATCTTGTTCTTTTTCATTTTTTTATGATATTAAAATATGAATGATAAAAATTATTTATAATTAGACTCACAACATAAACACCTGATTCTGTGTTATTAAGGTCTGTTTTTAAGTTGCTGAAATTATTATTGTTTGAAAATTCTGTATTGCAAATTATTTCTTTTCCGTTTGCATCATAAATTTTTATCTGAACCGAATTAATATCCTGCTTGGAAGTTATAAAAATATTCAAATTATCTTCAACCGGATTTGGAAAAAAGCTGATTTCAAAATTTTCAATTTCGTTTTGTTTTTCTGACTTTAGGTTAATTTTTTCAGGTTGCTCAAAACCGGAAGTAATAACTAAATTATTGTTTAATGTTGGTGTAATTATCTGCCCAAGTGTGTAATCAATATTTGCAGTTTCATAAAAATTACCACTTCCATTGGAAATAACCCATCTGTCAATTTTTTGAGCGTTAATACGACAAACAGAAACAATAAGAATAATCAATATTATTATTTTTTTCGACATATAAATCAGAACACTTTTTTGTTAAATAAAAACTCAACTCTGTTATTTTTTTCACGTCCTTCGGGAGTTGTATTATCAGCGACAGGGTCAATAGAACCCATACCTTCGTAGAAAACCTGATTAGGAGTAATTCCGGGCTTGCTTAAAAAATAATCAGCAACTGATTTAGCTCTGCTGTGAGATAACTGTTTATTTACAGATTCTGAAAACTGATTATCGGTATAAACCAGAATTTTTATTTTTAATTCAGTATCCTGTCTCAGTTTTTGTGAATATTTATCAAGTTCACCGAAACTCGAAGAAAAAATAACATCATTCATCAAACCGAAGTTGATACTCTGAGTTGAAATCCTTTGAACCCATTGAGTTGCAGGAGCATTATTGTTATCAGCAACAACGCCTGTTCCGATTAGATTCGCAAGACTGTCAATTTTTTCCTGCATTTTTTCATCACCGGCAATTCTCTCCTGACGTTCAGATTTTAACTGTTGGTCGAGCATTGCAACTTTGTTTGTCAGATTTTCGTCAACTTCTCCGACTATAGACTCAATCGGGAGGAAAACAGTTGCATAAGAATTGTGATTTTGAGCAGGTTTAATTAAAAAGCCGAGAGTTATTTCGTGAGTGCCTAATGAAGCACTTGATAATCCGGCAATACCAAATTCATAACTGTAGTTCAAAGCAAGACTGCTACCTGACAAAACTCCAACTGATAATAAAATGCTGTTGTCTGAACCATAACCAAGATTTGTCCAGACTCTGTCTTTGTATTTTACTTTGACACCTGCTGCGTAATTTAAAGTGAATTTTTCGGTAGAACGCACAACAACACTTGGTTGAAATGAAAAATCGCCTGTAATAATTTCATAAGAAGAGTATAAAAAATAATGTCTTCTGAGTTTGAAATTATCACCAATTTCATTGAATTTGAAGCTCATACCGATGGTTTGAGGAACGCTAACTCCGATTTTAAGACCATTAAGGCAAAAACCTAAGGAAACTCCGACATCAAAAGCATTGATAGACAAAGCATCTGTGTTGCTTAACATTGGGTCGAGCTGAGTTCCATAAGATTGTATAGAGCTGAGGTTTAATTGATTACGATAAAACAGAGGTGAAATAGCTGCATTTAATGCAATATTGTCTCCAAAACTAAGATGATAAGAATAAGTGGCAGAAATAAAAGATTGTCCGTAATTGCCTGTTTTATCAGTCAAAGCAGTAAATCCAAATCCCATAGAAGGAGCAAGAATTCCGTTTACGTTTAATAAAGCCGTTTTTGGAGCACCGTCAATCCCAAGCCAACTTTGACGATAAGTCAAAAAACTTTCGATGTTGCCGTGATAGCCTGAAAATGCAGGGATAAGTGATGAACTGTTTACAAGATATTGATTATTTAAAGGAATTTGTTGCGAAAATCCTCCAAAAAACATAAAATTTAACAGTATAATAAAAAAAATTCGTTTCATTTTCTGAAATTTTGTTTAAATGATAAATTATCTGATTATATCTACGTATCCCGTAGCAGTTTTACGTCCTTCCGATTTTATTACATAGTAATAAGTTCCGGCACCAAGTTCTTTGCCTGAATTGTCAAGCCCTGTAAAACCGCCAAGATTAGTGTAATTTTCGTTGGAATAAACAACATTGCCCCATTTATTGTAAATTACAACAAAACAGGTAGAAATATATGACGATAAATCCTGAATAAACAGAACATCGTTTGCTCCGTCCTGAACATCTGGAGTGAGTATGTTGTTTTTAACTATGATTTTCAAACTGTCTTCGGGGTTTGTTACAGTTCCTAAGCCGATTGAAATATTTACAGATTTGAAATCTGAGCAACCGTTAGCATTTGTTGCAATAACAGAATACAGTCCCGATTCAAGATAGAAAATAGTTGAATCAACGGCGTCTGTAGTATCAGAACCGAAAAGCCATTGATAAGTCAAATCTGTTTCTGTACTCGAAGCCGTTAATGACTGCAAAAACTGGTCATTGACAAGCGTTATAGATGGTGCAGAATTAACAGT
Organism: Acetofilamentum sp.; assembly: GCA_020722645.1. GTDB lineage: Bacteria > Bacteroidota > Bacteroidia > Bacteroidales > JAFGUD01 > JAFGUD01. The sequence goes on from DYKL01000055.1 coordinate 4,681, forward strand.
CAAATTCAGATTATAAGAATCAGAATTTCCACTGTTGTCTGTTACGGTGAGGCTTACATTGTAACTTCCGGCTGTTTCATAAATATGAAAAGGAGCATCAGCCCAAGTATCATAAGTATCACCAAAGTCCCAATAACTTACAACATAAGTTCCGGTTGATGTATTAGTGAAAAAAACTGTATCACCAACGCAATAATTAGCAGATGGTTTATCAACAGTAAAATTTGCAACCGGTTGTCCGAAAATAAATATTGAAACTGAAATTAAAATAATTAAAATGCTAATCTTTCGCATATATGCAGAATAAATAGGTTTACTAACTTTTTATAAGGGCATTATTACAATAAAAGTGCCAATTTTTGTTTACTTAAGTTTATCTATACTTATCAATTTTATTGATTTTTTTATTAAAACATTGAAAAACAAATTTATACAGTTTTTACTCTAAAATTTCGTCTTTAAAAACTTACTTTTTACATATAAACGAAAAAAAAATTGTTTTTAATTTTCCATTCGTCAAAAATTTTAAAAATCAAATTTTAATAATATTCAAATATCATTTTTTGTTTCATTTAGTGTTGTTTTAATATTGTTTAAAAGTATTTTAAAAAAAAATATCTTTTTTTCAGAAAAATTTGTTTTTTTTGGGTAATAAAAACAAAGAAAAGTAGAATGGGAAATAATTTTTCAGTATTTTTCAATCAAATATTTTCAAAAAGATATTTACAAAAGACAAAATTTCGTTTGGGAAAATATACCGACCGTAATAAAACTATTGAGCAGCTTCAATTTTGGAAGAACAGTGCAATTTCTTTTAAAGAAAAGAAGTATTTTGAAGCTTTGGATTATTTTTTTAAATATATTAAAGACCCTCAAAAAGAAAATGTTGAATTTGAGTTTAAAGATGATTATATTTATTTCAAAATATATCAAGGCTCAAAACATATTACCGGTAAAGCAAATAATAAAGAAATACACGCACATTCAGATGTAGTTAAATATCAGGATTTAGACGAAAATATTCTGAAGTTGATATTAAAAGTAAATCATTCGTTAAAATTCTGTAAATTTTATATAGATGAAAATCAGAAAGTTATAAAGTTATTTTTAGAATTAAAAACTCCAAACTTAAATCCTGTATCATTATACACATCATTAAGAGAAATTTCAATAACAGCCGATTATTATGACGATTTTCTTACTGATAATTTTTCTTTCTTAAAACCAATAAACAATAAAAATATAGAAGAATTGTCGGAAGAAGAAAAAAATGTTAAACTGAAATATTTCAAAATATGGACAAAAGAAACCTTAGATATAATTGAAAAATTTGATGCTATTAAAAATGCAAGTGCCCGTTCGTTTGTAATTCTTTCGTATATCTATAAAATTTATTATTTGCTATCTCCCGAAGGTTGGTTATTGAATGAATTAAATAAAATGCTGAGATTATATTATTCATCTGAAAATAAATCTGATATTGAACGAAATGCTTCTATAATAAGAAATTTAGAGTTTTTTGTTTCAACTGATGACAAAATAATACTTGATTCGTTTTATTTTGCTTTGGCAACGTTTCCGGTTGCCGCACCTGTTGAACCAAATGTCGTTGTTGAATTTGTGAAAAATGAAATCAACAAAATACATTGGTACTGCCAAAACAAAAGCATAGATAATATACCAATCAAAATTGCAGAATATATAATTGGCTACTGTCTTTACTATTTCGGAATGTACCCTTTTATTATTGAACTTTTTGATATCTTTTGGCTGACATTACAATCAGATTATTTCGGTGAATTGAACTATAAAAATTTGATATACGAGAAGAAACATTTTAATTATACACTGTTGAGTCAGATACTAAATAAAATTAACAATTCAAATCAAAACACTTTTCCGCATTTGAATTTTAGTGTTAAACATTTGAACTTGGACGATTTAACTGAATTTGCAATTTCATTCATTTATGAATTTATAAATTGTGATTTTTCAACTGAATAAAATTTTAATATGATTAAAAATAAAGATTTGGTATATGTTTCAAGTGCTTGGAATGTCGGTACGGGAATGATAGTAAAAGAATACGATTTTATTGTTACAACCATTCAGGTAGTTGGATTTTCAAAGAAAGTGTCAATAAAACATCCCAAATTCGGCAAAGTTTTATCTGATGTGATTTTCGTTGATTATTCAAACGGACTTGTTTTTATCAGAATGCCAGAATCAGTAGAGTCTTCAATTGATATTCTGAATTTTGAGCTTGCTGTTATAACACAACCTGTAAAATTATACAGAACAAATTATTACAACAAAATAATTGCAAATTCAGCAGAAATAATTGATGTTTCACACAATTACAACAATTTTAATCACCTCCGTATAAAAATAAAAGACGCAAAAAAATTATCAGGAAGTATAATTTTGAACAATAGAGATGAATTTGTAGGAATTACAAAATATATTGAAAATGAAGATTTGTATCTTGGATTACCGTCAAAATATATTCTAAAATCAATGGAAGAGTTCTCTAATGTTGGTCAAGAAGCTGTCAGATGTCCAAATTGCGGTAATGTTGTGAAAAAACAGAAAATATTCGATTATATTTGCCCCGACTGTACAGGGCAGATTAAATTTGAAATATTAAACGATATTAGCCCTGTTCTTTCAGACGTTGAAAAAAATATCGAAAAATCACTTGCCAAAATGGGCTATGATTTGAATTTTTCAAGGCTTGGAAAAAAATTCTGGGAGATAAAACAAGGTTCTGCTACTATTTTTATTAAATATGACCAAAAAAAGAACTTTATCGTTGCTTTTTCTCGACTTTTAGTTTTAAAAACTGAAAATTTGAAAGAAATTTACAAATATTTACTTATTGAAAACAAAAAACTCGGTATGTTATCTTTTTCAATTCAGGAAAATGAAGTGTTTTTATCTGCTCCCTACATTTTTGATGATGATTTTGATGAAATATTTGCAAAAAATATATTTAAGGATCTTTTTGAAAAGGCTGACTACTACGATGATATATTAATAAATATGAACTCTTAACCAAGTTGAAAGTTGAACTTGATATACTCAACAACTTGATAAACTTGATAAACTTAATAACTAATGAACTTTGAATGGATTATAAAAAAACAGGCGGATTACGAAAAAATTAAAATTTTATCCTCACAGCTTAATTTGGATTTTACACTGTCAAATTTACTGATTAACAGAGGAATAGATGATTTTAATAAAGCAAAGCATTTTTTCAGACCATCTTTAGACGATTTGTACGACCCTTTTTTGATGAAAGATATGAAAAAGGCAGTTGAAAGGCTTGATTTGGCTGTTTCAGGCAACGAAAAAATTATGATTTACGGTGATTATGATGTTGACGGAACTACTTCTGTTTCTTTAATTTACAAATTTTTGTCAAAATATACAAAAAACATCGGTTTTTATTTGCCCGACAGATATACAGAAGGTTATGGTATTTCATTCAAAGGAATTGATTATGCCCAAGAAAACCAATATACACTTGTCATTGCATTAGATTGCGGTATCAAAGCAGTTGAAAAAATTGAATATGCAAACAATAAAAAAATAGATTTCATAATCTGCGACCATCATACGCCTGACGAAACAATTCCTAACGCAGTTGCAGTGCTTAATCCAAAACAAAAAGATTGCAATTATCCATATAAAGAACTTTGCGGTTGCGGTGTCGGTTTTAAATTGCTACAGGCATACAATATCATAAAAAAATATGATAACGACTTTTTGTTTACAATGCTGGATTTGGTTGCTGTCAGCATTGCTTCTGATATTGTACCGATAACAGGAGAAAACAGAATTTTGGAATACTTTGGATTACAGGCTTTCAATAAAACGCAGAATGTCGGATTAAGAGCTTTGAAAGAAGTTTCCGGTACTTCTGATATCGAATTTACTGTTTCTGATTTGGTTTTCAAAATAGGTCCCAGAATTAATGCCGCAGGTAGAATGAAACACGCTATAACAGCAGTAGAATTGCTAATAGAAGAAGATTTTAACAATGCGATGGAACTTGCAAAAGAAATAAATACTTTCAACGAAAACAGAAAATCGGAACAAGATGAAATTAGTGCAAGTGTAGATGAAATTTTCGAAAAATACCCAAATTTGACTTTAAAAAAATCTAATGTTGTTTATAACGAAAACTGGAACAAAGGAATAATAGGAATAGTCGCGTCAAAAATTATAGAAAAACATTATAAACCGACTATTGTTCTTACAAAAACAGACGATAAATGGAGCGGCTCGGCAAGAAGTGTTGAAAATTTTGATTTATATGCGGCAATAGATGCGTGCAGTCATCTGTTACACAGTTTCGGAGGACACAAATTTGCGGCAGGTTTAACTATCAAAGAAGATAATCTGAAAAAATTTATAGATTGTTTTGAAAAGGTTGTCAGCAGCACCTTATCGGAAGACAATTTAGTGCCAAAATTATCTGTATCTGACTCTATAACTTTTGACCAAATAACCGATAATTTTATAAAGATTTTGAATCAATTTGCACCGTTTGGTCCCGAAAATATGAAGCCGGTATTTTTAACTTTTGATGTTACAGATACGGGAAATTCCAGACCAATAGGCAAAGAAGAAAAACATTTGCGTTTGGAGATTAAAGATAAGTCAAACAGAATTTTAACTGCAATCGCTTTTGGTAAAGGTCATTTATACGATATAATTAAAACCGGAAAATCCTTTGACATCTGTTACACAATCGGCGAAAACACCTTTAACGGAAAAACAACTATTCAACTTGATGTAAAAGATATGCGACTTAAAAAATAGCAACAAACGCAAATATTTTTTTTTACTGCCAACCGGCATCAGATTTCCATTCGGAATAGTAGATAACAATGTCTGCATCACTTTTCCATTCGGTAAAATAGATTACCCAGTCTGCATCGCTTTTCCATTCTGTAAAGTACCATATACCGCTGTCAGGAGATGCGTCACTTTTCCAATCAGTAACGTAAACAACCATATCGGCATCGCTTTTCCATTCACTTACATAAACAACTTTGTCTGCATCACTTTTCCATTCTGTAACATACACTACCTGAGCTGACAAAGCACTGCCTATAGTAATCAAAAAAAGAGTTAAAATTGTCGCCTTCATAGTTTTTGATTTTTAAAAATTTCACCAAAATTGGTTTATAGAATAAATAACGAGATTTAATAATGTTTGTCTGTTCAATTTAACAAAGGTTAATATAATGACTTTTCATAGTTTAGATTTCGGTAAAATTAGCAAGATAAAAAATTAGTCAATAATAATTGTATTTGAATAAAAGTTGATATCTTTCAAATAACAACGCTTTTTAGAATTTTAAATCCGAAAATTTTAATTTATTATATAAATATATTACTTTTGGATTTCAAATTATTATTGTCCGAAACATAAAATACTATATTATAAGACTTTACATTTTAAAATTACAATCAAAAATATATATAAAACTTTTTATTTCGTTTAAGACTTCGTCTTAAATGCTCAAATAACTGCAAGTTTGTAACTTGCTTTTTTCACCTACCTTTTCGTCTCTGCGAGGCAAACGTCATTGCGAGGCACGAAGTAGCTGACTCGTTAAAACCGGTTCGGGCTTGAGATTGCTTCGTGCCTCGCAATGACGCAAAGCGTACGAAGCAAAGCCTCGTAATGACGCAAAGCGTATGAGAAGGCTTGCGACAAATTTTTAATACAAGGTTTCGGACAATAATGATTTCAAATCCGAAAGAGCAAGGCTTTCAAATAATTTGTTGCCAATATATCAGATAACTTTAAATTTTTATTGTAATTATTTATTGTTATTTACAAAATGTTTTTTATTTTTGACAAAAATATACACACAAAACAATTTTTTATATGGAATACACACTACCAACTCCGATTTTATACGCCATTTTCCCTTTTCTTTTAGCGGGTTTTGTAATAAATGGCTTCGTAATTTGGCTTTTTACAAGAAAAGATGTGCCGATTGACAAATCATACTGGATGTCTTTACTTTCTTATGCTGTTGTTGCCACATTAGGTCTTTTTATCTCTTTGCATAACAGCACAGCAGATAATTTTTGGGCTTTTGTAATATATTTTGTAATTGCTCTGTTTTTTGAATGGTTCTTTTTGTTTGCATATTTTCAAAAATATACATATTCGTGGTTCAGATGTGCATTTATTTCCGGTATAAGTAATGTTTTAACTTTTGGAGCGGCAATTTATTTCTTTTTTTACAAAACAGGTTTACTGACTAAATACGCTAATTTTGTTAAGATTCAACTAGAAACGCAAGGAATTTTGAATTAGTTGATTATTATATTTTTGAGAATATTAATCAAGGTGGTTTAGTTTTTTAGATTTACTATATTGCACTATTCTGGCGTTTAAAAACATAAAAACATGAAAAAAGTTTTGAACAGTTTAAAGCTTATTTTAAGCTGGAATACCTTAATTGTTACAATTCTGGCTATTATTGCAACATATTTTTGTCTTCAGGAGAAATGGATTGTAGATTTTCCATTAACAATAGTAGGTATTGCAGTAGTATTTCCGATAGTTTTTTCGATTGGCGGAGCCTATTCCCGACGAGAAAATGCACTTGGGCAGTATGCTAACATAAAAGGTATGGGAAGAGCTATTTATTTAGCTGCTCGTGATTGGGTTCACAGTGAAAAAGACACATCAAAACTCGAAAATTTAGATAAAATAAGAACAACTCTCTCGTAAATTCTCAATAGTATTAAAAATTTTTTTCAGTCAGCAAAAGGTAACGAACAAAATACTGCCGAAAACGAAATCTATTCTTTATTTTCAAAATTCAGCAAAAACATTGAAGAAATAAGACAAAGAGGACTATCAAGCGGTGAAGTTTCAAGAATTAATTCTCATTATTCAAAACTAATAATGTCTTTCGAAAACCTCAAACACATCTACCAATACAGAACACCTCGAACATTGAGGTCGTACAGTAAAATTTTCATTTATATTGTTCCCGTTGTTTATGCTCCTTATTTTGCAATGCTTGGCGAAAATCAAAGTATGTTTATTGCAATGATAATGCCAATTATGTTTGCTTTGATTTTTACTGCATTGGATAATATTCAGGAACACCTTGAAAATCCTTTTGATCAGGTTGGAGAAGATGATATTAAAATTAATGCTGATAAATTCAAAAGTACTTTGGACTAATACCGACTTGCTATCAAGTTGCTTAATATAATTCACTTCGTTTTTTATATTAAGATTGATAGTCTGTCGGCATTAGCTAAACTAACTAAAAGATTTCACTACGTTCATCTTGTTAGCAGTTTAGTATAAAATAAAAACCGACATTTATGTCGGTTTTTATTTATAACTGATATTTTTTTATTCTTCTGTTTCCTCAATTACTGCGTTATTATTTTCATCACCGGCTTTTGGTTTTTCGTTTACCATAATTTCTGTTACTTTTTTCTTCAGAGTTTCGTATAATTCAGGGTTATCTGTAATCACTTGCTTAACATTTTCACGTCCTTGACCTAATTTAGCATCTTCAAAACTAAACCATGAACCGCTTTTTTTGATAATGTTATAATCAGTAGCTAAGTCTAAAATTTCGCCGTATTTAGATATTCCTTCGCCATACATCAAATCAAATTCAGCTTTGCGGAAAGGCGGTGAAACTTTGTTTTTGACGACTTTAACGCGGGTTCTGTTACCAATAACTTCTTCGCCGTTTTTAATTTGACCGATTTTTCTGACATCAATTCTTACAGATGCATAGAATTTCAGTGCATTACCACCGGTAGTAGTTTCGGGATTACCGAACAAAACTCCGATTTTGTCACGCAGTTGGTTAATAAAAACGACACAGGTATTTGTTCTGCCAATAATTGCTGTTAATTTACGAAGTGCTTGCGACATAAGTCTTGCCTGTAAACCCATTCTTGAATCGCCCATATCTCCGTCAATTTCTGCTTTTGGAGTAAGAGCTGCAACAGAGTCCACAACAATGATATCAATAGCACCTGAGCGTATCAACTGGTCAACAATTTCTAATGCCTGTTCACCGTTGTCAGGCTGAGAAATTAGAAGATTTTCGACATCAACCCCAAGTTTTTCTGCATAAAATCTGTCAAAAGCATGTTCAGCATCAACAATTGCGGCAATTCCGCCTTCTTTTTGAGCTTCTGCAATAGCGTGGATAGCCAAAGTAGTTTTACCAGATGATTCAGGTCCGTAAATTTCAATGACTCTGCCTCTTGGATAACCACCAATTCCCAGAGCAAAATCTAAAGCGATTGAACCTGAAGGAATAGCGGGTATTTTTTCGTAAACGTGGTCGCCCATTCTCATTATCGAACCTTTTCCATATTCTTTTTCAATTTTTGACAGAGTAACCTGAAGTGCTTTAAGCTTTTCTTTTTTGATTTCGTCGATATTTTCTTTTTTTGTCATAAGTTAGGAAAGTTTATTAAGTTTATGTAGTTTGTTTAGTTATATAGAAGTCGATCTATCGAGTTATCAGGTAATCGAGTAGTCGAGTTTGCCAATAGGGGCTTATTGTTGATGAAATTTTATTAAATTTTTGTACTTTTTAGTGCAAAACTAAAAATTATTTGTAAAGTAAAAAACAATTCACATTAATAATTTATCCACAATTCTATTAATTAGCAAATTAGTTAATTAGCAACTGTTACGAAATAACTTGTTCATTTGATATTTTTAATAACCACATAGACAAGTAGTTCACATAGATTATTAAATATGTTATTTCGTAACAATCACTTAGCAAATTAGTTAATTAGCAAATTAGTTAATTAGCAAATTAGTCAATTAACACATTATCACATTAGCAAATTAGCATATTGGCACATTATCACATTAGCAAATTAGTGAATTAGCAAATTAGTCAATTAGCAAATTAGTCAATTAACACATTATCACATTAGCAAATTAGCATATTGGCACATTATCACATTAGCAAATTAGTGAATTAGCAAATTAGTCAATTAGCAAATTAGTCAATTAACACATTATCACATTAGCAAATTAGCATATTGGCACATTATCACATTAGCAAATTAGTGAATTAGCAAATTAGTCAATTAGCAAATTAGTCAATTAACACATTATCACATTAGCAAATTAGCATATTGGCACATTATCACATTGGCACATTATCACATTGGCACATTATCACATTGGCA